>JAJTFM010000101.1 GCA_021298575.1 Saprospiraceae bacterium
TCGGCCGCCCCAATGCCGGCAAATCAACCCTCATGAACGCACTGGTGGGGGAGCGGATGAGTATTATCACGCACAAACCGCAGACTACCCGTCACCGTATTATAGGTATTCTTACAGGCGAGGATTTCCAGATTGTATTCTCCGATACGCCAGGTTATGTGAAAAAGCCGAACTACAAAATGCATGAATCCATGAACAAATTCGTGGAGGGAACGGTGGAGGATGCCGATCTGATGCTTTTTGTGTTCGACCTCACGGAAGAACTGGAAGATGATAACCCGGTTATTGAAGTCTTGAAAAAGACAGAGGCTCCTGTTCTGCTGATTCTCAATAAAAAGGACCTCGTAGCGCCCCAGCGCGCACAGGATGTAGCCGGCTGGTGGAAAAAACGCATCAAAATGGCCGAAGTAATCGAGATTTCCGCCCTGCAAAAGGAAGATACCTCTGCATTACTGTCAAAAATAACCGAAATGCTTCCGGAGGGAGAACCCTATTACCCGGAGGATCAGCTTACCGACCGGCCGGAGCGTTTTTTTGTCGGAGAGATCATCCGGGAAAAGATTCTCATCCTTTTTGGCGATGAAATTCCCTATTCCACGGAAGTGGTTATCGAGAGCTTCCAGGAAACACAAACGAATGCCGGTGAGCCGCTCGCCAGGATTCAGGCCAATATTTACGTTATGCGCGATTCGCAGAAGGCTATTATTCTCGGGAAGGGCGGGAGTGCCATCAAGAAGCTGGGCTCCATGGCACGTGTGGAAATAGAAAGGTTCCTGCAGTCCAAAGTTTTCCTTGAAACCACTGTCAAGGTACGCGACAACTGGCGCGACGACGAGCGTTCGCTACACTACTTTGGTTATTGATAATGGCCTGCAGCTTTTCTTGTGAGCCAGTCTGCAGGCTGACAAAATAAAGCCCGGAAGCAGGTGATCTTGCTCCCGGGCTTTTATATAACAGTTTCAAAATCAACGCACTACAGTAACATCTCCTTTCAACAGGATATTCCTGCCGTCAACGAGTTCCACCTCGGCATACCATACAAATACCGCGGGGTTAACCGGTTCGCCGCGGAAGGTGCCATCCCAGCCGCTTCTCAGGTCGTTAGGCTGGAAATCCCTGTTTTCAAACACATTGCTACCCCAGCGGTCGAATATCTGGAGTTTGTGGATGATTGCCACCGAGACATCCTGGGCAAACAGGGTAAAGGCGGCGTTATCGCCGTCCGGATCATCGGGCCAAATCACGTTGGGGGCGTATATATCCACCTTTCGGTTCACATTGATCGTGGTACGTGCCTCCGATTTGCATCCTTCCGGCGTGATAATGGTCACGGTGTAGGTGGTAGTCTGGAAGGGCATGGCCACGGGTTTCAGCAGGTCCTGTATGCTGGTACCCGGGAACGTCAGGCCTTCGGTGGGCGTCCAGATAACCTGTTCGATTTCAGACAGCGGGAAGGGTGCTGGCACGATTGCCTTGATCTGCTGTTCTTCTCCCAGGCTGAGTGAAAATTCGGGAGGGGAGGTAACCAGCGGGTACAGCGGGGCAATTATCGTTACCGGCCGGGTAATTTCGCAACCGTTGGCATCCTGAATCACCAGCTCAAAAGAACCGGGAGCGAGATTGCTAAACTGATCATATGTGAAGTACGTTTGTCCGCCATCAATCGAATAACTGAACGGGCCAACGCCACCCTGTATCTGGTTCACTTGCAGTTGTCCGGGTGTACCGTTACATTTCGGGTGCTCGAGGGCAAATTCCACGCCGGTTGGCATATTCATTTCCTGCTGAACCGGAATGACATTCGTGTTGGTGCAACCGTTTTGTAGCGAGGTTACCACTACCTGATAGTTACCGGGTTTGTCAACAACCGGGTTGGGTGTGTTGGCACCCGAAACGATATGGCCGTTAGTGGTGGTCCATTGCAGGGAGGTTTGGGCCTGCGGGGTACTCTGCAGGGTCACCTGACCTACTGTACAGGTGAGCAGCGGAGCCGGTTGTACCTGAATGGCCGGTGGGGTTATGTTCTCTGTTACCACTACAGAAGCGGTTGTTGAGCATCCGTTTACTGTGTTGGTAGCGGTGAGTGTATAGTTGCCCGGGTCGTTTACGGTGGCATTGAGCGTATTGCTTCCGCTTGCAATCGAGCCGTTGGTTGTTGACCAACTGAACTGGGGTGTCGGGCCAAAACCCGTACCAGTGGCAGATACCGGCACCGACGTGAGCAAGCAGGTCAGCACCTGAGGTGTTCCAATGGAGAACACCGGAGGATTGATATCCTGAGTGACCAGCACCTGATCGGTGGAAGTACAGCCGTTTGCAAGATCGGTAACCCTGATGGTGTAGGTGCCCGGCGCTCCTATAACAGGTGTAAGTGTGGTGGAGCCTGACACAATACTTCCGCTGCCGGTGGTTGTCCACAGGTAAGCGAAATTGCCGGCACTCGATCCGGCACCATTCAGGGAGTTTGTCTGGGTGTCGCAGTCCAGGCCTACTGTCTGACCGGCTTCTGCGGCCGGGTTGACAATATTCTGTGGTACAGTCACCGAAGTGGATCTGGTACAGCCGTTCAGGTTATTGGTGATTACAAGATTATAGACTCCCGGTGCGCCCACAACAGGCGTCGTCGGGTTTGTGGTATTCACGATGACACCCGTACCGGATGTGCTCCATACATACACAAAATTATTGCCCGTACTGGATCCGGTTGTCTGAAGCGGAGTCTGGGTAACTGTACAGGTGAGTGTTTGTGGTGTTCCGATAATGGCAGCGGGTTGCACCAGATCCGAGCCGATGCTGAGCTGGTCGGTTCCTGTACATCCGTTGACGGCATCAGTAACTGTTACGGTGTAAAGACCCGGCGCTCCGATTACCGGTGCGGCACTGTTAATGCCGCTGATGATTTGTCCGCCGGACGTCTGCCATATATAGCTGATATTCGGAGAAGATGAGGATACCATTTGAGATTGCAGCGTCAGGCTGGTAACCACGCAGGTAAGGGTATTATCGGGGCCTGCGTTTACCACCGGGTTTTGCACATTTTCCTGTACCTGAATGCTGGCTACCGAGGTACAGGAGTTGGTATTGTCAGTGATGGTGATGGTATAGAGGCCCGGGTCGGAGATAGTTGGAGTCAGTGTGGTTGATCCTCCGGTGATAGTGCCTCCGCTGGTTGACCAAAGGTAGCTGAACTGGGGGCCTGTGCTGGAGCCGACTGCGTTCAGGTTCAGGCTCGTGAGCGCGCACGTGAGCACGGGAGGGGTTGCTGTAACTGCGTCGGGCTTGTCGGCGCTTTCGGTAATAACTACCTGATCGGTACTGGTACATCCGTTCTGGTTATTGGTTACCTGAAGCGAGTAGGTGCCGCTGATATTGACAGTCGGGTTCAGGGTTGTAGAGCCGCTTAGTATGCCGCCCAGTGGGCCGTTCCTCTGGTACGTGTAGACAGATCCTGTACTTCCGGTACCTTGCAGTATGGTAGAAGGAGACACGCAGGTGAGTTCGAAGGTCTGGCCGGCATCGGCTAGTGGCGGTACGAAATCGTCGGTGACCAGTACCTGATCAGTACTGGTACAGCCGTTCTGTGTATTTGTCACCAGAACCGAGTAAGTTCCGGGCTGGTTAACGGTTGGGGTGGGGGTGTTGCCACCGGACACAATATTGCCGGTTGAGGTGCTCCACACTATGATAAAGCCGCTTCCCGACGGGTTGATATTGCTTCCGATGGTACCCGAAGGCTGGTAGCAGTTGATCAGCAGGTTGTTGCCAGCTTCGGCTGGAGGCGCTGTGATATCCTGAGTCACAGGCGTGCAGGCTGTTTCTGTGCAGCCGTTTGCCGAGTTGGTTACGGTTACACAGTAGTTTCCGGGCTGATTAATGGTTGGCTGGTAGCCGTTTCCGCCCTGAACAATTCCGGGTCCGCTCCAGATACAGGAGTAATCGGCGCCCTGAGAGGACTGCGCGCCATTTATTTGCAGCGAGGTAGTCACGCAGTTCAGTATGGCAGGCGGTGCAATGACAGCCTGCGGAGCATTTACATCTTCGAGTACAACGGCACTTGAAGTGGAAGTACAACCGTTACTGGTGTTGGTTACCCGGAGTATATAGGTACCGATACCACCAACCAGTGGAGTCAGGCCGTTGCTGCCCGACAGAATTATACCATCGGATGTACTCCATTGATACAGATAATTGCTTCCAGTGGCTGATCCCGATCCGTCGAGGTTCAGGGAAGTAGCCGTACAGCTGAGCGTATTGTTTGGTCCGGCGCTGGCCAGTGGTGCTGTGATATCCTGATTTACTGTCACGCTCATGGTTGCCTGACAGTTATTGATGGTATTCAGGAGATTGAGGGTGTAAACGCCGGGCGCACCCACTACCGGAGTCAGAGTATTACCTCCGCTCAGAATAGTACCTGTCGGGGAAGTCCAGTTATAGGAATAACCCGGGCCGCTGGAAGAAGCTGTTGCGTCAATGGTAGTACTCGTCAGGTTACAGGTCAGTACCGCCGGAGTAAGTGAGCTCACTGTCGGGATATTGATATCGGCAGAAATACTGGTGGATGCTGTGGAAGTACAGCCGTTAATCAGATTGGTAACAGTGAGAATATAAGTGCCTACAGAAGCGGCAGTGGCTGTGGTGCCGTTGGAAGGTCCGGTGATGGTTCCATTCGGCGTAGACCAGCTGTAGGTGAAATTGGGTCCCGAGCTGCTGCCAGTGCTGTTCAGGAGCACCGTGTTTTGTGTACAGGTCAGGATACCTGGCTGGGCAATAGTTGCCTGTGGAAGTATAGTATTGAGGGGTATATTGATGCTGGCAGTACTTGTACACTGGTTAATGCTGCTGGTGACAGTGAGCAGATATACACCCGGCTGATCAATGTGTGGAGACCACGTGGAGTCACCTGCAATAAAGTGACCGCCCTGCGTTGTCCATACTGGCTGCAGCGTGGAGTCGGAGGGCGCCGGAACCGGACCGAGGAAGAGCGTGGTATTGGCGCAGGTTAGCGTTGCCGGAGGCCCCGGGTTAGCTCCCGGGGGAGTTACATTCTGATTTACAACCACTGTATCCCGGGTGATACAACCGGTAGCCAGATTGGTAATTGTGAGGATATACGTTCCGGCAGAGTCAACCAGTGGAGTGAGCGTTGAGTCGCCCGAAACAAAATGCCCTCCGATCGTTGTCCAGACAAACGGGAAGTTGGTTCCGTTTGACGAAGCGCTGGCATCCAGCGTATCAGACGGAACCGTACAGGTCAGTAATTCCGGATTTGCGATTGTGGTTATTGGTATATCGGCCAGATTTATGACCGTCTGGGTTGTAGTTGGACATATCCCCCCGCCACTTACCGAAACCGAATATGTTCCGGTGCTGCTGACAGAAATAGTGGGAGAAGTCTGATTTGTTGACCATTTGTAATTGACGAATGGTCCGTTAGAAACGGATAGTGTGGCAGTCCCTCCCGGACATAACGGCGTGTTTGAAATCGCTATGTTAGGTGGAAAAAGTGGATTGACGGTAACACTGGAGGTGCCTGTACACCCGAAAATATTGGTGACAGTAACGATGTAGGTGCCCGCCTGATTGACAATATTGGTGATACCGGTAGTTCCGTTAGACCATATATACTGGGAGAAGCCGCCCACAACGCGAAGCGTATCGAGTTGTCCGGGGCAAAGGGAGGGACTGGTGACGGAAATAGAGAATGGATCTACACCGGCAGATTCCACGCCATAGTATCCAACTCCTGTACATCCATTTCCGTCCGTTGCCGTTACTTCGTAGACTCCCGGTCCGGTAACAGTCAGCGGGTTTCCGAGATCGCCACTGTTCCACATGTGGTTGGTATAGGGCCCCTGTACAACCAGCGTTACCGTATCTCCTTCCGGGCACATCCTTGTAGGTCCTGTAATCTGCGGGACAAAAGGTGGAATCTGGGGAATAAAATTCAGCTCCACCTCTTCAAATGGACATATAGCCGGCGGGCCCTGAATTTCAAGGCCACCCTGGAAGAACGAGTTAGGCAGATCAATATAGTTCAGCCAGTGTGTAGATTCGCACCCTATCCCTGTCACATCCCAGGACCAGGAGCCGGGTGGAGTGACGATGATTTTATGTGCTACCTGTCCGGTATTCCATGGAACAGTAACTGCCTGCTTGACTCCGGTGAAGGAGTATTCGATCCAGGCCTCCAGCGCAATTTGTCTGGTTACGCAGTTTGTGTCTGGTTCCACGATGCATTTGAGGTGACCCATTTCATTGGCTTTTGCCAGCGAATCCGGATTGGTTGTGGTGGCCGGTTCACCATTTTTTGCCCATGCTCCGGTTGTGGGAAGGAGCATCAGAAGAAAAAATGAGCAAAGAATTGAGTAGTTTGTGTAGAGTTTATTCATTCGCATGAAAAATTGAAAAACTGAAATGCTGCAACTGTGTGGGAAAAGGATTAAATCAGTGAGACAACTTGTTCGGTTTTCGACCACCGGAGTTGTCGCAGATTAGGTTAAATTCAGGCGAAATATATTGCGAAAACTGAACGCAAGGTCAAATTTATACACTTTGCCGGAATATGTTCCAATATTTATATTCAAAGTTGCGCCTTCAGTTGCAATATTTTTCAAAATCAGCTGTTTTATTGATATATTTAACAAAAAAACGCGCATTACAGCAGATGAAACTGTACTTATCAATTACACTGTTTTTTTCTTTTTGGCTAATCGCAGAAGCCCAGTCAGAAGTATCGCTCGACAGTATTCTTTCCAAACCTCATCAGGAAATCACCCGATTTGATACTTCCGGTTTTGGTTTCAATCAACTGGCTATACGTTTCCCGTACGGGAGCGCGCGCGTGCTCAACAAATATGAGTATAAGACCATTCAGTCGTTCCGGAAAATTTCGGTAACTTATATCTATTCGCAATATACCCGTTCACAGCCCGGACAAAAGGAGCTCGACCGGGCCCGGTTTGAGGCGCTGGTGAAACTGGATCCGGCGCTGCTTTCTGATCCGGGTGTTCAATGGAATATTCTGGTACAGACCGATGCTGTGACACCTGCCGGGGCCAGAAAGATGTTTCACGGCTTTGTGATTAGTTACGACTCTCCGGTAGATGAAGAGAAAAAATCGGCCATCAGGGCCGATCTGGAGGAACTCATTGAGTGTGCCCGCCGCAAACCACCCGCTGACGCTCCGGCTTATCCGGGCGGCAATACGGAGTTGTTCAAAGAACTGGCAGCCAGTATCAGGTTTCCAGCCGATCGGGTGAAAAGTGAAAAGTACGGTGCCTACGCTCTTGCCGAATTCTCCATTGATTCCGTTACGGGTAAAATCAAAAAACTGAGCATATCAGGCGGAGCATCGGAAGCCCATAATAATCACATCAAAGCAATGATGGGGAAATTGAAACCCTGGCAAAAAGGGCGTTCGGATGTTGAGTTTTTGATGAGAATTCACATTTATATTGATGAATCCGGCTCGAAAATCATCGAACCCGAATGGATCAGGGCTTATGTTGCCAAAGACTGCAAGGGTGTGAATACCGATTCCACGGTGTCTGCTGTGCTCGACCGCAACAAGCACTGGAGAAAGATGCTTGTCGTGGAAGATGTTACCGGAAGTATGCTGCCTTATATCGCCAATCTGCTGCTGTGGAATGCCCTGAAGGTGAATATGGAAAACACGCTGCACTTTGTCTTTTTCAATGATGGCGCGGACAAGGAAGATTATGAAAAGGAAGTGGGTACTACCGGCGGACTATACCATGTAAAACCCACCACCGAGAAGGTTCTGGAAGAAACCATGGTGGAGGCCATCGGCGGCGGAACTGGCGGCGACAGGCCCGAAAACGACATTGAAGCTGTTCTGGAGGGTATGAAGGCGTGTCCCGATTGCGAGGATATTGTGCTGATCTCCGATAACTATGCCACCCCCCGCGATCTGGATCTGCTTCCACAGGTTAAAAAGCCCGTTCACGTTATCGTTTGCGGAGCCGCAAAGACGATTAATCCGGCTCATATATTCATCGCATGGAAAACCGGCGGTACCCTCCACACGATTGACCAGGATATCACCCGACTGGCTAAAATGAAGGAAGGGGATGTACTCAGTGTGTATGACCGCTCTTATAAAATCGTGAACGGAAAATTCATACTTCTAAGCAAAATGTAATTGACAACCCGTTCAGGTCGTGTACCTTTGTGTTATGAAATGGGTAGTATTTTCATTGTTTGCCATTTGCTGCCTGGCTTTTCAATTGCCCGATCCGGTAACTCCGGAAAAACTGGGCGAGCAGCTTTTTCACGATCCGATTCTGTCGCTCGACAGCACGGTCAGTTGCGCCTCCTGCCATATCCCGGCTTTTGCCTTCTGCGACACAGCCACGTTCAGCAGGGGAGTAGGGGGTAAAACCGGTCGCCGCAACTCTCCGGGCATCACCAATATGAGTGCCCGTCCGTACTTCTTTTTCGACGGTCGCGCGGCCTCGCTGGAGCAACAGGCGCTTATGCCTATTCAGGATTCCCTCGAAATGCACGCCACACTTCCGGTGGTGTCCCGGCGCCTGAAAAATCACGCGGGCTACGATTATGCCTTCAGGCAACTGTATGGCACTTCTGCCACCCCCGAGAAACTCGGCGAGGTGCTGGCTTCCTTCATCAGAACACTCGAAACGGGCAATACAGCCTTTGACCGCTGGATGAACGACGGTGACAATCCGATGGGCGAAACGGCCGTGCGCGGTCGCGAGATATTCATGAACAAAGGAAAGTGCTTCGACTGCCATTTCTCTCCGGATTTCACCGGCGATGAATTCAGGAACGTGGGTCTTTATACCGGAAAGGAAAGGTTTGCCGACAGCGGCAGGTTTGAAATAACCAAAGATAGCGCTGATCTGGGGAAGTTCAAGGTTCCCGGACTCAGAAATGTGTCTGTTACAGCTCCCTATATGCACAACGGTATGTTCAAAACACTGGAAGAAGTGATTGAATTTTACGATCAGCCCGACAAGTTTGTCACGGGCAGCATCAACCGCGACACGCTGGTTCGTCCGCTTAATCTGACTCCACAGGAGAAATCTGATCTGAAAGCGTTTCTGGAAGCACTCACAGATCAGCGATTTCTCAGATAGTCGTTATTTCTTTGGTGCTTTTTTGGGATCGAGCAGGTCGTAGAACTGGTCGAGCTTGGGCAGAATGATAATCCGCGTGCGGCGGTTGATGCTTCTGCCTTCATCTGTGTCGTTGGCGGCTAGCGCATTCCATTCGCCGCGGCCGGCTGCAATCAGGCGGTTCGGATCTACCTTGTACTGTGTCTGGAGAGAGCGAACAACGGAGGTGGCGCGCTTCACACTCAAATCCCAGTTGTCGTCCATGCAGGCATTTTTGATGGGTACATTGTCGGTGTATCCTTCCACCATGACCTCCAGCTCGGGGCGCGATTGTACAATCTGGGCGATTTTGCCGAGTACTTCCTGTGCGCGCGAGGTCAGGTTGGCACTTCCGCTTTCGTAGAGCATTTTGTCCGAAAGGTTGACAAAAACGACTGTTTTATCCACTTTCACCTCGATATCTTTATCAGCGATGCCATCACGCAGCATGGTAGTCAGGTTGACTGCCAGTGCGAGGTTGATGGAGTCTGCGCGGGTTTTGGCGTTCTGCAGGTAGTGGATGTAGTTATCTTTCTTTTCCAGCTGGGAGAGTGTTTCCCTGATATTTTCTGATGCCGTTTTGTTGAGGCGGGTCAGGTCTTCAGCCTGAGACAGCTGTTTATCGCGGGTATTCTGGCAATCGCTCAGCTGGGCTTTCAGGAAGTCAATCTGTTCAGCGCGCAGGCGGCTTTCAGTTTGTGCATTGGCTTTGTCCTGTTCGCAGAGAGCCAGTTTGTTCATGTATTCGTTCAGGCTTTTACCGCATTTGCCGAGGTCCTTGTTGGCAACCTCGAGCTCCAGTTTGGTATTGCCGAGCTGACTTTGCAGGTCAACATACTTTTTCTTGGTTACACAGGACGAGAGTCCCACTGCAACCATCAGAAAAAAGGGCAAAATTTGTTTCATTCTCATAAAAAAACAGATTGGTGATTCGTTAACTACCATCCACCGGAGTGGACAGTTATATTAGTCATAACGATAAATACAGGGGTTATTGTATCCCCGCCTGTATGAGCAGCGCCTTACTGTCGTTTCTCGCCAGTATGAACGCCGTTTTACCCGCCGTTTTTACCGGTTCAATCCGCCTGATTTCGCCTCTGATCCGCAGGTTTCCGAGTTTACTCACCTGCATCGCTCCGTTCGCACCGATGCTGAGTATATTCCCGTAACTGGCGTCGTAGCGACCCATCTCGATATTGCAGTCGTACCAGTTGGATCCCACAATCACTTCCGGTTTGCCATCGCCGTTGACGTCACTGACGAGGGCCGATTTTACCGGACTGTACTGCAGTTCATCGGGCAGGCGGTGTGCCCTGAAGTTCAGTCTGCCGATATTTTCAAAGTACATGCTCTGGAAGGTATTTGCCTCCAGCCTGATGGATCTGGACAGTTTATCGGTGCCAAAAATATCTGCAAGTGAGGCTTTGGAGAAGTTTTTGGCCAGCAGGTACTTTTTCTTGAGCACTGGCAGCTGTTTCATGATTTCATCGTAATTGTTGAAGGCCACTTCCCTGCCTTTCACGTAGTATGAAAGTACCTGCTCGATCTGCTGATTATCGTCGAAATCATTTACATACAGGCGTACAGGCTCCTGAACGGTTGGCCTGAGTTTGCTGTTTTCGCCGGTGTTCCCTGCCAGCATATCCATATCGCCGTCGCCGTCGAAGTCGTAAGGGAGCAGGAAATTCCACCAGCCGGTCATGTCATTGAGTACCCTGCCTTTGAATTGTCCGTTTTCATTGATATAAACGGTGGGAGCACCCCATTCAAGTGCGAGCAGCAAATCGCTGTCGCCGTCGGCATCTATATCAGTCCAGGTACCGTTTTTGACAATGCCGGCTTTGCCCATACCACCTCCGATTTTGTCAGTGACATTTTCGAATTGTCCGCCGCCCTTGTTCAGCAGCAGGTACGATTCGGGTGTAACGCCATAGTTCCATGGTACAGCCCGGCCGCCGAAGAAGAGATCGGTTAGTCCGTCTTTGTTGATATCAGCTGCCAGCACACAGGAGGCCGTCATGTATAATCCCTCGAAGAATATTCTTGTGAAGTTTCCATTTCCGTCGTTCACGTACATACGCTGGCGCATTGGATCGTTCTGATCGCGGAACTCGTTTCCTCCGGCAGCCACCACGAGGTCGAGGTCGCCGTCGTTTTCCAGATCAGTCATGATGGCATCCACGTCTTCGAAGATACTGTCGGCGGAAATGATATCCGGAGTGCTCCGGCTGAATGTGCCATTATTTCGCTGCAAATACAATGCACCGGGGTTTTTCTTGGACGAACCGAAGAAGATGTCCTCCAGTCCGTCGCCATTGATATCCCCCACCGCCAGCGCCGGGCCTTCCCGTGAAACCATGTGCGGGATAAGTCCCTCGCGGTTGAACTCTACAAACGGGTTTTCAATATGCTGATAGTTCAGTCCTTTTTCGTCGGTAATATCTTTGAAGGTGAATGTCGGAGCGGCGGGGCGCAGTTTGTTGAAATCGAACCGGGGCAATCCTTTTTGCCATTGTACTTTCATAATGCTGTTGTACCCGTCGGGTACAAGTTTCTGCCAGGTTTTGTCGGGCCAGATCAGCACGATGGAGTCAACGCCTGCCGGGTCGCCGACGCCGAGGTGTAGTCTGGTGAGGCTGCTCGACTGGTATCCTCGCACCGGGAAATGTTCGAAATACAGTCTTTGATTGTCTCTGTAAACGATGGCGCTGGCACCGATGGCCGACAGGTTACCTGCAGTGCCTTTGAGTTCCAGTTCGAGCCAGCCGTGTGCCGATGAGGTGTGCTCGTTTTCCAGGTTGGCATAAATATATGGTTCCTCTTCCAGGTTGTTCACCACCACGTCGAGGTCGCCGTCGTTGTCGAGATCGGCGTAAACGGCTCCGTTGGAGTAGCTCGCCTCGGCGTTTTTGATCTCTTTTTCCATATCACTGAACCTGAAGTCAGCGGTATTTTTGAAAAACTTGTTCGGAATTTTGATCTGCGGCATTTTTTCCACCACTGCCAGGTCTTTTTCCTGGAGGTTGTTGGAGCCCTGTTTGAAGCGGATATTGTCGTTGAGCCTGAAGTTGGCGTAGTCAATGTCATTCATCCGGCGTTCGATACCGTTGCTGATGAACAGGTCTTTCCTTCCGTCGTTGTCGAAATCCATAAACAGGGTTGCCCACGACCAGTCGGTGGCATTTACACCGGCGAACATGCCCACTTCGCTGAAGGTGGGCGATGCGTATGCGCCCTGCGGGTCGGCGTTGTTCTTCTGCAGTGTATTGCGGGCGTACTGGTTGTGGTAACCGTACGTAAGTTTGAAGTTGTACAGTCCGTAGTCGTCTTCCCCGAGCGAACTTTTCAGAATGTACGGGTCTTCGGGCAGCATGTCCAGTGAGATAATCTCGCTCCAGGCATCATTATTTATATCGGCAATATCCACGCCCATGGAGAACTGACTGGTGTGCATGATACCGGATGTCAGTTGCTCTTTGAAGGTGCCATTGCCCTGATTGATATACAGGTAGTCGTTTTCGTGGAAGTCGTTACCTATATAAATGTCCGGCCATCCGTCGAGGTTCACGTCGCCGGTGGCTATACCGAGGCCGTAGCCGATGACGGTGCTGTTTATTCCGGCCGATTTCGTCACGTCGGTATATTTGCCGCCGTCGTTTCTGAGCAGTTTGTCGCCGGAGAGCGGGTGTTCGGTACCGTCGAACGTTTTCTTTTGTCCGAAGGTGCCGTTCGCGTGTACCGAGTGTTTGAGCTGGTACATATCGAGGTCGCCGTCGAGGTCGTAGTCGAAGAAAGCGGCCTGTGTGCAGAATCCTTCGAGGTCGAGTCCGTATTCCTGCGCCTTGTCTTCGAAAACCGGCACTCCGTTTTCAATTCGCTGACAAACAAACAGGTGGTTTTTGCCTGTCAGGTTCAGAAATTTACTCACCTGGCTGACATAGATATCAGTCATTCCGTCGTTATTGATATCCACCACGGAGGCTCCGCAAGACCATTTGGACGACATGCCGCTATTCTCCATGACTTCCTCCAGGCAGCCGACGCCGGCCTGAGCGGTTACATCCCTGAAGTGTATTTTGCCTTCATTGATGTAAAGTTTATTTTCGCCCATATTGGACGTGAAATAGAGGTCGGCCAGTCCGTCCTGGTTAAAATCGGCTGCAGCCACGCCACCCCCGTTAAAGAAGTACATGTAGTTCAGTCCGTTGATAGCCAAGCTCGGTTTCAGTATATTTGTGAAGTCGAGGCCGGTTTCTTCGTGGCTGAGTAGTTCGAAGGACTGGTTTTCTTTCTTTTCCTGCGTGCAAGACGCGAGTAACGTGAGCAGTACGAGTGCTGAAAGGCAGTTTTTGATCATTTCAGAGAATTCTGGACGTGCGCTTATTGTAACGGTTTGACAAGCGTTGCGAATTGCGGGGTTTTCCCGTTAATGGTGACGAGCAGTTTCGATTGCCCGCGTACGGTGACCGGTACAATCGCTTTGACATCCCCCCGAACAAAGAATCCGCTGAACCGGTTTTCAATTCGTTCAAAATTTCCATTTCCATTGTTGAGGAGCGTGTGTCCGAACGAGGCGTCGAGTTTGGAGAACTGGGGCATGAACCCGGCATCATTGCCCGCCAGCAGCAGATCGGGGCGGTTATCGGCATTGATATCTCCGCACCATATCGCATTCACGCAGGAGAACTGTACCTCTGCGGGCAGTTCGGTCAGTGTGAACTGGCCGTTGCCGTTATTGATGGCCACGCACGATTTGAAGCAGGTGGCTTCGCGCATCATGGCTTCTCCCAGAAGTTTTTCCGGGAACAGATCCTGAATGGATTTTTTTGCATACTCGACGTGTTTCAGGTTATCTTTCTTCAGCATGGGTAACTGGCCGGTGATATCTTTTTTCAGCGGAATTGGCATATCGCGGCCGTCAATGTTGCGGGTCATTATTTTCTCGACGGTGCCGTTTTTGTCGAAATCCCATATCCATATTTTGGCCGGAGCTTCTTTACTGCCGGTGAAGTAGAAGTTTTCACCGCGGTTTCCGAGCACCAGATCCTGATCCCCATCGCCGT
>JAJTFM010000102.1:0-8349 GCA_021298575.1 Saprospiraceae bacterium
CAGCGTGCCGGTATTCGGTACCACATGTACCCAGTCGGGGTAATCCCTGATTTCAAAAGGAACCGGATAGCCGCCGCTGTTGTGGATATTAACCTGAATTGTTTTGGTATTGTCCATCCGCTTGGTCATACCCACCGAGTCGGTGAGCCAGGCCAGTTCATTGCGGTTGACATAGAATTCGGGGACTTTATTGAGCCATTTCATGGGTTGTGGGCCAGTACTGTTTCCGGCAAGGTCCTCCAGATTTTTAAGTTCAACCCTGATGAGCTTGTTTTCTATGAACTTGTTCTGAATTTCGGGGGTGATATAGATTTTATTCTCATAGGCAGTGACCTTGGATGCTATATACTGGTTGGTTGTAGCATCAAACAAATCAATTTTACCCAGACTATTGAAAAATGGAGGCAAGAACTTGCTGGTATTAATCAGTTTGTCAAAAGTGAAAGAAATTTCATCACCAGTATTGAAAACACCATCAGAAGGTTCCATACTCACGATGGATGGAGGCTGCCGATCAATACGAATATCAACAACCCTGGAAATCCCGGGTTTATCGGCGGCATCACCGCTACATTCAGCCACAGCACGAATTTCATAATTGCCATCGGGCTGACCGGCAGTTTCCCAGAAAAACTGAGTGAAGTTATCTTGCAGCACAGGCGGCTTGGGATTGGGTAGATTGTCGAATCCAACCCAGTTCGGATTATATCGCTCTTCCAGCGTAATCCAGGCACCATCGCCGTCCTTCCTTCTGTACTGTGTTCTGACCAGCTTGAACAGCGCTTCGTCAAGGTTATACTCCGAAACGGTAATCTGCTGCTTTGTATCGGGTGCCTGGAGAATCACATAGTTTTGTTCGGGTGAATTAATAGTCACCTCACTGCATGGTCTGATAAAATGCGCGCTGACGTACTGGGCCGAATAGGCAATAACGTCGTCATCAGGCAGTATACCCAGTATGCCGGCTCGTGTGTCTTCACATACGGTGTAAAGCACAATTTCAAGACTGTCATATTCATACTCCACGGGGCCTCTTTCAACAGTTACCGTGATAGGAATAACCGTTGAAATATCCACATTATTAACTGTATCTATCGGAATTGCAAAAATTACTGCTTTATCGAGAATACCTCCGTTCAGATTGATTACTGCTCCATGCGGATTCGACTCAGGTCCAGCGGTGAAGGCATAAGACCGGGTTTCAAGGGTCTGACTGTTGTTGGCCAGATTCAGGAGAAATACGGCTGGTTCGTTGGATGGTATGTTAATGGCGGTAGGAGCACTGCCGTCGCGGAAAGATAAAACCGTTCCGTCACGGTGGGCGGTTTCAGGTTCCCAGGGACAGGAAGACTGTCCCGATCGGGTAATAAATGTGGGCGTATGGTAATCGAGATCCCAGGCCACATCCACCGAAAACGCATCTCCGATGTCATTATCTGCCAGAACGTAGCCGACAGTTCTGGAACTTGCATCAGTATCTCCGTCCCCGCTGTTTTCGATGAATACATCCTCTGTACCTAGCGTCATAGTAAATCCGATACCCTTAATTTCGAAGCCAAATTCATTTTCAACACCTATGGACCCACCAATCATTTCGGTGAATGATGACACCATTGCACTGTCAATCGTTTTGGTGTACTCATAAATAACCCCGCCGTCAAAAGAGTAATTGCCAATGAAGTTCTCATTGTAACCAATAACCTTTTTGTTATTGGAAATAAATTTTTCCCAGGATTTATAAGAAGATTTGCACAAGTTTATGCTGTCCTGATAGACTGAAGCAAGAATCGGATCAGCAGAAGCCTGATCCCGTTTATTTCTGTAGAAATCTTCCAGATCTTTCAGGTAAGGAATCACTTTGGTGATAAGATACCATTCAGAGTAGTAGTAGTTCGTAGCGCCGCCGGGCTTCGTGTTCAGTATTCTTTCTGTCACTACACTGCACGAATTTTCCACATAGGAAATAGCATCTGCAAAGCCAAACACCATATTGATGGCGGTACCTACATATACATCACCTCCCTGCCCGCTTCCAACAATCAATTCGTCTTCGCTGGTAGAGATTCTCTCGCTGGTGGTGGTACATATATCTGTCGAATTCTCGCGTATTCCGCCAAACGTGATTGAGCCGGAAATCGTCGGACCTGCTTCTCCGTCAATGGTTTCAAGTACACCTACCCCCAAAGGGGCCAGTACAAGCGTGACATCAGGAGCCAGTTCCGACTCAAACTGCACCTTTGTCTCGTTGGCAGCTTCAAAACTCCAGGTAGTATGCGTACATATCGTGGTACCCGCCTCGATGTATGAGTAGCTGGCATCGCCGGGAGGATCGCGCAAAATCAGGGTTGGGTAGATGGGGGTAATAGTAGTAAAGGTATTCTCCCTGTTGACGATACCCTCAATGATTGCCTCCCTGACTATGCTGTGGCTTTTCCCTTCCTTGGAGGTACCAATTATCTGTATCAGCTTGATATAGGGCGAAGTGGGGGCCGGGGGACCAACCCTGAATTTATATCGGAGTGTTTTAAGTTGATTATCCGTTCCCAGGGTAGTATCCAGCACCTCTCCTGCCAACAAGTTGATAAACCTGAAGTTGGCAGTATCCAGTACACAGATACCGGAGTCCACCACCGATACTCCCTGATATTCGGGTTCATACTGTTCAATAAGCTGAACACCAATTTGCTCCAGTGATCCTGACTGCAGAACAATCTTGTCGCAATCGGGAATCGGGATTAGTCCGGACACCAGTTTGACCTCAGGCTTGGCATAATATATAAAGTCAACTACAGTATCACGTTCACTCAGGTCAACCTCTCGGCCTCCCTGTGTCTGAAAATCCGAGCGGATTAACGGATCTGAGTGCTCCACTATGGCTACCGTATATTTACTCAGTGCCGGCAATCCGGCAAATGAGTACTTACCGTCCTGTGTCCTGAGTGTGTCGGTACGCTCGTAACATCCGTTTTGCGACCGGACCTTTACCACACAGCGGGTACCCTGACCTTGTCCGGGAGGATATTTCAGTACGGATTTTCTGCAATCGCCACCGGCAACCTGACCGCTGATTTTTCTGGTTGTATTGTCTATAAAGACGATTCCGGCGATCGGGGTTGAAATTTTGTATATATCCCAGAATTTTGGAGTGAAGTCGTGATCCTTGAACACAGGCTCAAGCTTGAATGATTTGCCGGGTTCCAGATCAATAGAGAATTTTCCGGTCGAGTCAGTGAAAATTCTGGGAGTGTAACTGCTTCCATTCACCAGAATCTCGACACCTGCAGCGAAGCAGTCGGAATTCTTGTAACGTACATAGCCAGTCACATTAAGCAGCGAACGATCGGTAAAATCTACCTGGTCCACAGAGGTAACGCTTGGATTCAGGGTTATCTGTCGGGTTACAGGCGCAAACTCGTGCGGAGTTGTTTTTGGAAACTTCACAAAGTTGCTCCACTGACTGTTGTAGGCAGTACCAAAGTCAAGGGGGACAGATCCGCAATTATTAAGTGTGCTTCCATCGGCCTCGTTCAGCGGGAAATAGATTCTGAGACCTGACTCCAGCATATCCCGCGGCACCAGTGCATGTCCCTGAATGGTATTGGCATTGAGAATGGAATTGTAAATTGCCAGTTCATCAATTAGCCCGCTGAAGAAGTTGGAAAAATTATTGGCATCACCCGTACTACCGGTGCTTGTCCTTTCTGCGCCCAGGATCCAGTGGGAAGTTGTATCCGACCAGTCTCCGGATACATTTTGAAATACATTGGTGGAGGTAAGTGTCCCGTTTATATAGGTCTGTATGGTGCGTGAATCAGAACTGGTGCTGTCAATAGCAAGTGCTATATGCGTATATCCAGTGGATATCTCGCCAACTTTTGTGCCCTGGCCTGTACCCCCGTTGATATCAACAACCAGATCACTCACAATTGGATTTTGCGGATTCTGTTTCAGCCTGAGAGCAAACCGGTTGCTACCCCACCATTTGGACAAAAGCGTCTGTAATCCGTTTTCAGGCCCCTCACTGTAAACCCATAATTCTACCGTAGATTTTGGGGTCAGTGAAAAATCGGGGAGGGCAGCGTATATCTTGCTGTTTTTCGCAAACTGCAACGCCCAATTCATGTAAAAGAACTTGGATGCCCGGGCAGTAAAGGTGGTTCCGGTGCCGTAACTGGCACTTTCAATGGTGTAAAAACCCGTACTGTCTGTTCTGGCAGACGTACACACCATTGGTACATCTGTACGTGAGCCGCTGACGAACGATGCAGTTGAGAAGTTCGCCCCACAGAAGTACAGTCTGATACGATTCATCAGGTCGAATGACTTGTCACCGAGCTGCTCGTCAAACTTCCAGTAATATATCAATCTAGGTGTATTACTGGATGCAGTACCAGCTACTACCTCCCTCAAATCAATTTCGCTGAGTCTCCGATGATAGATTCTGAGCTCATCGAGATTTCCCCTCCACCCGGTACCGGAGTTGGATTTGTCGCCGAGGAAAAATCGGGTGCTCGGGGCTGTAGGTAATAAAACCTGACGCAAAGTCTTTAATTCACCATTGAGATAAACCCTGACAGACTGATTTGAGTGAGAGATAGCCACATGCTGCCAGGCTGTTTCCTTCCCTGCGTCAAATAGCACTTTTGGAGAAGCCTCCTGTCCATTCAGAAACACCTGTACCCCATCCCCGTACCCGCGCACTTCCAGTGGGTAACCGTCAAACTCAATCAGGGTGCCAGTGTGATTACCCTTGTTTTTGACCCAGAAAGTCAGGGTATAATCCTGGCTGCCGGTGAGCGGGAAATATTTGTTACCGGAGGTGGTATCAATCGCTACCGCGCCCCCGTGAGAGCCCGATACCGGATCGGCATCCAGTACCAGGGAGTAGCCTTGTAAAGGCATCAATGAAACAAGCACATCTGTTACAGGGTTGGCATTGGGTGAGGATACCCAACCCGTCACGGTACCATTCGGAACCATGAAGCCCACCGCTTCGGAAGCGCAGCCATCCCCGTATTCATTCACACCTTTTACCGAATATTTATAAGCCTTTCCTGTAATGACATTATAGTCGTTGTAGTTGAAGGTATTCGGATCAAGCAATGCCTGATAAACCCCGTCGCGAAAAAGCTTGTAGCCGCCTGTTGGTGCTGCGCCCAGTGGATTGGGACGCCAGTTGACCTGGATCCGGTCCAGAAAATCGCCCTGTGAGGCCGATATGGTAGGAGGAAGAGGCGGAACCAGGAACTGGGACCAGTATCCGGTTATCATCACATTCGAGGTGCTAAGTCCGGTTTCCACCAACGGCTGACCGACAGTACCACTGGTGCGGTACTGTGTTGAAAATGAATTATTGGCGTAGCCGTAATTCAGCAAAATGGTACTCTTGTAATCATCGGCTGCCGGTGGAAGGCAGGATGAGACGGATTGAGCAAGAATGGAGGTGGCGGCAGCGCACAGGGCAGCGATCACACCAAAGTACTTTATACTCATCGGTGTATTATTTATAACTCAGGGAAATAATGGACTTGATGGCTCAGTTGATCCGGATGTATATCCAGAAATTCAGGTTTTTCGGACGGGTTTCAGCACTACCAGTTTCGTTGGTAGTAAAAGCGTGCTCGTGGGAACCCTTACCCTGACCACCATCAGTGGTCAGAGAAGTTGCATTACCACCATAGTTAGCATACGTATATTCATCAGGTCCGTTCTCATTTCCCCTGATGACAATACCAGAAGAGATTTTGTGCTGATGCTCACCATCCATGTTCGTTTTACCTGTATGCTTGTGTGCTTGTACGGTATCTTGCTGTACCATACCGATGGCAGAATTGAGGCCTCTGTCCGGGTCATTATTACTTGAATTTCTGGGCATCCATGACTCTGTGCCTGGAACAGCGTTGAAATCCTGGGCACGAAGGAACATGCCCCCGGCGTTGGGGAGAGTGTATACTCCCAGTGTGTACAACTCATCCGTGTTGGACAGCGTTCGTCCGTCCAGTGGAACCCAGCAGTCACCGTTCACATCCTTGAATTTATCGGGAGGCAGAATGGAATACTTGATATCACCCACGGCACCCGAGCAAACTACTTTCTGCGCTTTGGCGACAGAAAATGAAAAGGGCGCATAGGTAAATTCCGTTCGGGGTAAAATATCCTTGCCACCTACCTTGATGTTCAGGTAAACAGGGCCCTCGAAGTTTTTCGGATTAAGCGGTGTTACAGAGCCGAGGTTGTGTGAGTATATACCACCCGCAACACCGAGTTCCACCGTTTCGGCCCACTGGTTGTCAGGAATATCGAAATTTGTAGCCCCGATTTTAAGCAGTTTGTCGGCGTTGGCTGTACTGCTCAGCGACTTCCAGAATGAAAAAGTAAATGTATATTCTCCATCAGGAACAGGCTCGCCGGAGGCCGTTTTCAATACTCCCTGAAAACTGATTTTAGGAACAACCTGGCCAAAAGCCTGTGTCTGGAACAGCAGAAAACCCGGAATAATCAGGCTTCTGAACAAAAATGAAAGTGGAAATCTCTGGATCATGACGTGTAGTTATACAAAATGAATTTAGGCGACCAAAACAAGATTGATCCGGCCGACAGACTGTACAAGTCCTGAAGCAAAGAGATATACGCTTGAAGTTACTCCCGTAAAATAGTGACGAATGAACCTTTTTTTGTGACCTGTGAATGTATACACGATTTCCTGACCCCTGATACCCCTGCTAATTATAGCTGATTTCAACACGGACGGTAGTACCCTGACCCTCTGTACTCGTTATTTTCATTTCACCACCGAGCCTTACTGAAAGCTCCCTTACAAGCCGCAGTCCCAGCCCGGCACCATTTTCTCCGGCTGTACCGGTATCACTCCCTGCCCCTTCGGACGAGAATAACGAAGCGATTTTTTCACGGGTCATTCCAGTACCGTTATCCCTGATTTCTATGTAAAAACCTTTCTCCATATCACCGGCACCAACATGAATCATGCCTCCGGCTTTTGTAAATTTAACCGCATTATCAGCCAGATTCCGGATGATTATCAACAGCATATCCGGATCTGAAACAACCTGCTGAGCTGTCAATTCTGACTGTATCTCAATATCCTTGGTCTTTGCCAGCGGTTCAAGAGGAGCCAGCGCATCTTTCACAAGCCTGGCCAAATCAATATTCGTATTTATTACTTTCAACGTATTCCGCTGAGAAAGTGCCCAAACAAGCAGATTATCGGTGAGTTGATGCATGGCCTGTGCCTGCTGCTCAATCTGGGCTCCAAGTTTGTTGAGTGATTCAAATTCCTTTCTGTTAATCAGGTAGTTGACTTTACCGCTGATTCCGCGCAGAGAAAGTGCAGGCTTTCGCAGATCGTGGCCGATGATGGCAAAAAGCTGGTCTTTCGTACTGTTCAGTGATTCCAGTTCCTCATTTTTTCTTGAAATGATGCGATTTTTAGCCCGTACATTTAAAAAGTAAAACAGCCCAAGAATACCAAGGATTATAACGGAAACTGCGATAATCTCGTTTTGTATTGCGCGCGCACGCAATGCCGATTCGCGCTGCTGTTGTTCTGCAGCTGCCCGCTCGCGTTCAGGCCGGAATTCAAACTGCTGGGTTTTCACGGTTAGTTGTCTCACTCGTTCGGAACTGTTGACCGAGTCCTTCAGTGCTCTGTATTGCTCGTGCATGAGCAGGGCTGTTTTGTAGTTTCCCACCTGCTTGTGTGCTTCATACAAGGTGGCAAGATGCTCTATCTGGTTGATCAGATATCCCTCTTCAAGCGAACTGTAATAGGCAATTTCGGCCGCTCTTATTGCTTCGCGCGGCTTGTTTTCACGCAGATATATACGACCCAGTAACCCGACAGCATCGTTTTTAACACCCTCCTGCCCCATTGATTTGGCTGTTTCAATACCCCTGTTCAGCAAATTCCTCGACTCGTCGAGTCGGTCGGTTTGCAGGTACGCCTGCCCAAGCAATACCAGGATGTTGGGCCCGATTCTCGACGGACCATTCCTGTCCATCATACCGACAGCTTTTTCCAGTATGCCGGCCGCAAGGTCATGTTTTCCGGCATTCATCCAGACAAGTCCCAGTTTGTACATGATGGATAACTGGTCATCGGAACTCTCCGTAGATTCTGCAATTGCTTTAGCCTGCTCGAGATATCGTACGGCACTGTCATAGTCTCCCACCTCCGAGTTGATGCTGGCAATACTCCCCAGGGCCGACATCATCAGTGCGTTATTTTTCTTCTGTGCTGCATACTGATACGATTGCTCGGCAAATTCCATCGCACGCGCACATTCCCCCATTTTCAGAAAAATACCGCTGATGGCGTTCACCGTATTGTAA
>JAJTFM010000102.1:8365-12707 GCA_021298575.1 Saprospiraceae bacterium
GTAAAGGTCGCGGTACATTTTTTTTCACTCTCTCCACGATTTTACCCGCATCAAAAGTTCAAGTGCCTCTGCATTTTTTCCACCCTCTTTCAGCAGAATCGCACTGTTGTGCATCGGACGCATCATCCCGGCAGTATCCTTCAGCTGCTCATAGAGTTCTGTCGACTTCCGATAATAAATCAATGCTGAATCCTTGGTACCCCGGTACTGAAATACAGAACCCATCTGGTTATATACCTGAGCCATCACTTCACGATAACCTGCTCCGGAGGACATTACCTCCCGATATATCTGCTCCGCACGGTTGTAATCTCCCTTCAAACTGTGCATAATACCCACCCTGCAATAGGCGTTAAGTGACTTGTCCTGCTTGCCAGCCGCCACATAAAGATCGCGTGCACGCAGGAACAAAACACGCGCAGAATCAATTTGGCCACTCAGGTACATCAAACTGGCGTTAATTTCCGTTTCATATGCTAGAAACTCCCTGTTTCCCGACCTTGCTACCTCCTCATGCAACATCGGCAGATACACAGATTGCACCTGTGCCTTGTCTTCACTGAGCAAGAGTGTAATCAGACTTCTCAATACCTCCAACCGCTCTTCCGACGGAAGATTCCGGTTCAGTTTGTCCTTCAGGGCAGCAGAACTCTGACCCGACAATGAAATTATCGGAAGGAAAAAAAACAGCAGAAAACTCAGATAGCATGACTTCATAATACTTGCCCATTATACAAAACTGAAGCGGCTGCCAGTCAAAGGTTAAATAATGATATCCGGAGTGTAAAAGGACTCCTGAAGTTCCAAAAGTACAAATTTAGACGAATATAACACCTTTGGGCATAAATCAAACAAATTTAAAAACAATATGATACCTTTGGGAGGCCGTTTAATTACCCCGGTGCGGTATCCACTGCCATGAGCGAGCTCAGAATTCTTATCGTAGAAGACGATCTTTCCTTTGCCCTCGAACTGGAGATACTGCTCCACGAACTGGGCTACTCCTGCTACTCCCGAACCGATAATTCAGCTGAAGCTCTCGACCAGATATACTCCCTGAAACCGGATATCATATTCATGGATATCAATATCGGAGGGCGACTCAGCGGCATTGATGTTGGCAAAGCAATCGCTCACCTCAATATCCCGATCCTCTACATGACGGCCATAATTGATCCCGCTTATGAAGAGAAAACACGGGGTAGTTTAACTTTCGGTTACCTCAGAAAACCAGTCGAGAAACACACACTCACCGCAACCCTGAATGATGCCCTGACCCGGGTATCCTCCTTCATTAGGGAAAAGAATCAGACGGGAGAATCTCAGGACTACTTTTTTGTCAAGAAAAATGAGGTTTTCCACAAGGTAACTTTCTTGGATATCCTGTTCGCCGAGTCAGTAGAAAACTACTGCCGGATTGTTTCCATCAGTGACAAGTCCTTCATGATCAGGATGCCTATTCAGGAGATACTGGATAAACTTCCATCCAATTGTTTTCTGCAGATTCACCGCCGTTTTATTGTGCGAAAGGATCTCATTCAACAGGTTAACCTGAAATCAGGTTTCATTGTGGTGAATAACCACGAACTCCCGGTCAGCAAATCACACAAAGCCAAAATCAGGGAACTGCTGGGCCGCGATGATGACTGATCTCCTGCTCACATCGTCATCTGCACAATCTGCCAGTACAGTGGCATACCCACTGTGATATTCATCGGGAAGGTTACCGCGAGGGCCATGGGCAACAGCAAGCCGGGATTCGACCGGGGCGCCGCAATTTTCATGGCCGCCGGCACCGCAATGTACGAAGCACTCGCCGCCAGAATACCGAAAATAAACCGGTTGGAAGGATCATGGGTAACCAGCACGCTGGCCCAGGAGAAAAGCAGATACAAGGAGATAAACTTTGAGGAGTTGTAGGGTATCTCCAGATCACTTCTCAAATATACGGCCAGTACGCCCAAAATGAAGAACAACAGGGCCGGGTTTGTCAGATTCTCAAGCAGCAAATCAAAATTCATGGCGATATTTCCTGGTGATTCTGACGCAAAATTACCATTTGTTCTATTTTTTCAGGTTATTATTCATCAAATCACGCTTCTCATTCTTCCAATGAAGTACTTTCACGGCCTCATTTAAACTTTTCCAACCGTGAGAAAGATACTGTTACCTCTGCTCCTGTTATCTGTGCTGTCGCTCTCCCTGCATGCGCAATCCGACAGCAAAACCGGCTCAACCGACCTGAATACGGCCCTAAAATCCGTCAAGTGGCGCAATATAGGCCCCTTCCGCGGCGGGCGGTCTGTGGCCGTTTCCGGTGTTCCGGGCGATATGACCACCTATTTTATGGGTACCACCGGCGGCGGTCTCTGCTGGAAAACGTCCGATATGGGCCTCTCCTGGAGCAATATTTCCGATGGTTTCTTCAAAACTGGCACGGTGGGTGCCATCGCCGTGTCGGAAAGTGATCCGAATGTCATTTATGTTGGTATGGGCGAACACGCCATACGCGGGGTCATGACGCACTCGGGCGACGGAATATACAAGTCCACCGACGGCGGAAAATCATGGAAACAATCGGGACTGGGCGCCACCCGCCATATTTCCCGGATTGTTGTTCACCCCTCCAACCCGGATGTGGTACTCGTCGCCGCTCAGGGCGCACTCTACGGCAATTCTGCCGACAGAGGTATATTCAAGTCCACCGATGGCGGAAAATCGTGGAAAAAAGTATTGTATGTGGATGATAAAACGGGCTGCGCTGAACTATCTCAGGACATGAACAACCCGCGTATCCTGTACGCCGCCATGTGGGAACATGGCCGCCGTCCATGGCAGGTAATCAGCGGAGGCCCCGGCAGCGGACTCTATAAATCCACCGATGGCGGCGACCCCTGGGAAAAAATGACGGAGGGCCTGCCCTCGGAAATGGGTAAAATGTCCATCGCCGTTTGCCGCTCCAACTCCGACCGCGTATATGCACTCGTTGAAAGCGACTCGGAAAAGGAGGCTGGCGGACTGTTCGTGTCCAATAACGCCGGAAAAAGCTGGTCGAGGGTCACCAATGACCACCGCCTGATTCAGCGCGCCTGGTACTATATTGAGCTGTTCACCGACCCGAAAGACGATGAAACAATCTATGTACTCAGCGCTCCCGCTCTCCGATCCACCGACGGCGGCAAAAACTGGGAGGAGCTCTCCGGCACACACGGCGATTACCACGATCTGTGGATTAACCCCCACAATCCAAAAAATATGATCATCGGCAACGACGGCGGTGCCGGTATCACCGTGAACAGGGGCGCTACCTGGAGTACTCAAAGCAATATGCCTACTGCACAGTTCTATCGTATCAATGTGGATAACCAGTTTCCTTACCGTATTTATGCCGGTCAGCAGGACAACTCTTCCGTGTCCATCGCACACCGCGAGTTCGGCAGCAGGCACATCTCCGCCTCCAGCTGGACGTACTCCGCCGGCGGCGAAAGTGCTTTCCTCGCCTTCGATCCCGATAACCCGCGCTACGTACTCGGCGGCAGCTACCAGGGTACAATTGAAGTGCTCGACAATACCGCAAAAGCCGGTATCAATATCATGGCCGCGCCTGTTCAGTATCTCGGTATGGATGCCAAAGACATGAAGTACCGCTACAACTGGAATGCTCCCATTATCTGGTCGAAACACGAGCCGAATACTTACTACCACGGAGCACAAGTGCTGCTCAAAACCACCGATATGGGTCGTACCTGGACGGAAGCATCTCCCGACCTGACCCGCAACGACAAATCAAAACAGGGCCGCCCGGGCGTGCCCTACACCAATGAAGCCGTTGGCGCAGAAAACTACGGGACGCTCAGCTATGTCATGGAATCGCCTCAGGAAAAGGGTGTGATCTGGACAGGCAGCGACGACGGACTGGTGCACGTCACCCGCGACGGTGGCAAAACATGGAAAAATGTAACTCCCCAGGGACTCGAAGAATGCCTGATCAACGCCATTGAGGTTTCGCCCCACGACAAGGCAACGGTATATATCGCTACCACCCGGTATAAATTCAATGACCACCGGCCCGGACTGTACAAATCAACCGACTACGGAAAAACATGGACCAATATCAGCGCGGGAATTCCTGACACGGCATTTACCCGCGTGATCAGGGAAGATCCGGTCAGAAAAGATATGCTCTTCGCAGGTACTGAATCGGGACTGTTTATTTCCTGGAACGGTGGTAAAAACTGGTCGTCTTTCCAGCTGAATCTGCCCGTAACTCCGGTCACCGACCTGAAGATTCATCAGGGCGACCTGATTGCTGCCACCTCCGGCAGGTCATTCTGGATCCTCG
>JAJTFM010000103.1 GCA_021298575.1 Saprospiraceae bacterium
CCATGAAAAAGATAATTCTGACCTGTATTCTCTCCGGACTGGCAGGGGGGTACCTCCTTGCGCAGGACGAGTGTACGCTGGAGTTGCTGGCAGCACCCGCCACGCCGGCCGCCACCATGCTCGGATTTTCACCCGCTGAAATTGACAAACCGCGCGATGTGTCCGACTTCCTGGTTTCGGTGGCCAACAGCGGAGCGCTGAGCCAGCTGCCTTCCAACTACGCCGTGGAAATCGCCCCGGCCTGGCTGTTTGCCGGCAATAAAATCAGTTACCAGTCCTTTTCGGGGAACAAGGTAACCGACAATATATGGCAGGGACTTACCCTTTCGGCCGCAGTCAGGAGCAATGATATTGACACGTTCACGCAGATGGCGTTCGGACTGAAAACGAGTCTGCTGCGCGGCAGCGGATACTCCGGGGATGTAGCACAGCGGCTGGCACTCGCACAGGCGGCGCTGCGGGAATTCACCGATACACTCAATTACCGCCTGAAAAACGACGAGCGGTACAATCAGCTGCTCGATGACGGTCGGAATGAAGAGGCCGAAGCTTACCGGAAAAAGTTTTTCAACAATTTCAATTCCGAGAAAACGGAGATGCTGGAAGAACAACTGCACGACATCCGGCTGACCCGTACGGGTTTCAAACTGGATCTGACAGCGGGTATTGTGCAGGATTTCCCCGGAGGCCGCTTTGAGCAGCGGTCGGTCTCGCGCGCGGGCGTGTGGCTGAGCGGGGGTTACGAGGGTGAAAAAGGCAGTTCTTTCCTCTTTATGACCAGGTACCTGCACTCGGCAGGTTATCTGGAAGAAGCGTACAGCACATTTGACGGCGGTGCCAGATTTATTTATGCGCCTGCCGAGAGCAAGTTCACGGCCAGCGGGGAGGCCATATACCGCAAGCCCCTGCAATCCGAAGCGCTGCCTGCCAGCTGGCGGGCCACACTCAATGTGGAGTATAAATTCAGGCCGGCCATGTCGCTCAATTTCTCCTGGGGCAGAAATTTCGACGGCGTAGTGACACGCAATGGCAATGTGATAGCGGTACTTTCGGTATTCAGCTCCTTTGGCAACAAACGAAAGATCAGTTAGGGCTTCACACCCACTCAAACTCCACCACCTGCTCCACGCCCTCGGCGAGGCTGAACGCCACCGGACAGGTGCGCGCGGCCGTTTCGAGAATTTTCTGCTGCCGCTCGTCGAGCTGGCTGCCGGGCACCTCCAGCCTGATCTCCACGCGCGCAATGCGACGCGGGTCGGAGGCCATGATTTTATTGATGGAGGCGCTGGCACCGTCTATGTTCAGTCCGTGATTCCGGGCGCTGATACCCATGATGGTGAGCATACAGCTCGCCAGGGAGGCAGCACACAAGTCGGTCGGAGAAAACGCCTCTCCCTTGCCGTGATTGTCGGTCGGAGCATCCGTTATAATCCGGGCGCCGGAGCGCAGGTGTACCGCTTCTGTACGGAGATCGCCGAGGTAGGTTGTTTTGATCATAGTGAGAGGGTATGGGGGATTGGGTGAAGGGTATGGGGTATGGGGTGCAAAAATGGGGTATTTTGGACTTTTGTTGTGCTTTTTCGGGGGTAAATTCAGGAAAGTTTGTTTTGTTTTTTGGCTGACGGGCAATACGGGAGGGACTTGCGAGATTTCTCCCTGTTGGTGCCAACGAGCACCTGTGGAGATTTCAATCGAAAGTCCCCCCCCGACCAACCGCATCTTGCCTCGTATTCTCGGTATGAAAACCTTTGCCCCAAACAGATTTTTATACGGCACGAACCGGTACAGGAGGTACTCAGAGGATCTCCAAATCTGCGCTGATGCAGCGGCACCTGCAGGCGTGGAAACACAGCGGCCTGAGTCAGCAGGCATATTTTGATACCACAGGTGTATCCAAAATACTTTTTTTTCTTGCTGATAAATGATTTTATATGCTGCGAACCTGTTTTGTTTAACCGCAGAGTTTCGCAGAGTACGACGCAGAGTTTCACAGAGAAAGATACCTCTGCGCAACTCTGCGGTTACCTCTGCGTACCTTTGCGGTTAAGAGAACTTGTTCAGGAATCTCTCGCCGAGTCAAAAACTGCTCGTTTTACTTCGGCATTCGATATTCAATATTTTCCCCAAAAATCCAGAAACATTCCCCCCCTGTATCTTGTTTCTGAAGAACTCCAAGCCCTTCACCCAACACCCTGTCCCCCTTTCATTGCGTTTCAAGCGCTACATCTATGAATGTTTCCGATTTACTGCACCGCGCCCTGCGCCTCGAATGGCTGACACCGGAAGAGGGCGTCTTTCTTTTTGAAAATGCCGCTACGGCCGAGCTGATGTACGTGGGTAATGCTCTGCGGCAGCATCATGTGCCGAGCGATGTGGTCACATGGATTATTGACCGCAATTCGAATACAACGAATGTGTGTATTGCCAATTGCAAGTTCTGCAATTTTTACCGGCGGCCCGGCCACGAGGAGTCTTATATCACTTCCATGGAGGAGTACCGGGTAAAAATTGAGGAGACTTTCCGGTTTGGCGGCGAACAACTGCTGCTGCAGGGCGGACACCATCCCGATCTGGGACTGGCCTATTACTCCGACCTGTTCAGGCAGCTGAAGTCGGAGTTCCCGAACCTGAAGCTGCACGCGCTGGGTCCGCCCGAGATAGCACACGTGGCCAAGCTGGAGGGCATGAGCCATTACGATGTGCTGAAGGCGCTGAAAGAGTCGGGACTGGATTCGCTGCCCGGCGCGGGTGCCGAGATACTGAGCGACCGGGTGCGCAGGCTCATTTCCAAGGGCAAGTGCGGCGGCGAAGAGTGGCTCAACGTCATGCGGGCGGCCCACCAGCTCCGGCTGACCACTTCGGCTACCATGATGTTCGGCCATATAGAAACCAATCTGGAGCGGATGGAGCACTTTGCGGCTATCCGGCAGGTACAAAGCGAGAAGCCGGCCGACGCGAAGGGCTTTCTGGCATTCATACCCTGGCCATTTCAGGATGAAGACACGATACTTCGGAAAATCAAGCGCGCGCGCAACGCGGTCACGGGCGACGAGTATGTGCGCATGATTGCCATGAGCCGCATCATGCTGCCGAATGTCGTGAACATACAGGCATCATGGCTGACCGTTGGCAAGCAGGTGGCGCAGGTATGCCTGCACTCGGGCGCCAACGACTTTGGCAGTATCATGATTGAGGAGAACGTTGTTTCAGCTGCGGGAGCGCGGTTCCGGTTCACGGCAGACGGCATTCAAAACGCTATCCGCGAAGCCGGTTTTGTGCCCCGCCTGCGCAATCAGCAGTACGAGTTCAGGGAACTGCCGGTACAGATGGCGCAGCAGGAACTGAACAAGGCAGAGATGATTGTGGATTAAGTGCTTTCAGAAAATACTTCACACAGAAAAGGGCCGCTCCGGATAACCGGGGCGGCCCTTTTTTATATAAGCGGGATACGACTATTAATCGTAGCGGCGCTTTGGTGCCTTGGCGCCTTTCACCTTGAACTGGTTGCCATCGCGGTCGCCGTTTCCGGTTACAGCGCCTTTGCGCACCATGGCGCAACGGAAGCCTACAGTTTTGTGTGATTTGGTTTCCAGCAACTGGCGGCGTGCGCCGGGAGAGAGCCAGAAAGCGCGGTCAGCCCATGAACCACCCTTGATAACACGTGAGCTATCGCTGATCAGCGTGCTCTTTCCGTAGAAATACTCAACCTGAGATTCTTTGTCACCGTCGAGGAAGTCATATACTTCAGGACGCTTGTAGTTATCGCGCAGAGCGGTAGCTGTTGTGTCCATCATTTCATAGATCAGGTGACCGAGGCTGTCTTTCATGACAGGCGTACCTGTCTCGGGATCAAGTTTCTTTGTAGAGAACTTGTTACCGCGATACGGGTTCAGGTCGTGCTGCTGATTGTCCACGAGATCCATGGAAGTCATCGGGCGGTACAGGTCCATAGTCCATTCGCTTACGTTACCGGCCATATTATACAGACCGTAATCGTTAGGCAGACCGGAGTGTACATCGGCGGTATAGAACGCCTTGTCGTTCAGAGCGCCGGCCATACCACCGTAGTCACCACCGCTGCGCTTGAAGTTAGCGAGGATTTTACCCTGATACTTGTTACGCTTCTGGAAACGCACTGTGTTGCCATCCCATGGATAGACACGACGGTCGGTGATCAGCTCGTCTTTTGAGGCGGACTGATTGCCGAGCAGACCGAGGGCAGCGAACTCCCACTCAGCCTCCGTTGGGAGGCGGTAAGATGGCAGCAGGATACCGTCTTCGAGGCGTACACCGCGCTCGCCACCGGTTTTGACATCGGTAAGCTTCTTGCGGTAGGTAGGCTCGTACTGACCCACGAGATAAGCTTCCGTGTCGAAGCTGTTTTCGTTTTTCTGGTCGGTAGTAGGCTCGATGACACCGCGCTTGACGAGAATCATCTCGTTGACACGGTCGGTACGCCACTTGGCGTAGTCATTGGCCTGATACCAGTTGACACCTACAACCGGGTAGTCGTAATAGTCAGGTGTACGGAAGTACAACTCTACCATCGGATCGTTGTAGGAGAGCTCTTCACGCCATACGAGCGTATCGGGGAAGGCGCGTCTCCATACTTCCGGATAAGTTTCGCGATAAACGCGATCCAGCCAGTAGAGATATTCCTGGTAATCAATGTTACGCACTTCGGTTTCATCCATATAAAAGGATGCTACAGTAGTGCGGCGTGGCATGTTGTTCCACTCGTAAGTGACATCCTGATCGGTCAGACCCATGGTAAAGGTACCGCCTTCAATCAGAACGAGGTTCGGACCGGTTGCCTGACCTTCGTAATCAGTTTTCTCGAAACCGCCCCACTTGGCGTCGTTGTATTGCCAACCAGTCGTGGAGGAGCTTTCGGATTTCTTCCCGCAACTTGCAAGCGTGAAAGCGAGCAAGGCAAAGCACAACCCTGGAATGAGTGTTCTCTTCATCTTGTATGAAACTACAGGTTTTAGAAATTGAGCGGCAAAAGTAGGAAAAGAAACCTTAAACAAACCCGGCCGCTTTAATTTTAACGCAATTATTGAAACATTCTCGTGCAGTCGTTGATGTCAGGGCGCTTTTCTTTTTCAAAAATCATGCCCAGCGATAGTTCGTACGTGCCTCCGGCGTATCCTGCGAGCCCTGAAACGGTCATATCGTAGCTGACACCAACTTTAAAAATTCCTTGTTTAAACCCTGCAAGGAGGATAACGGCATCGCGGTTGGTTATAGTATGCCTGAACCATACTCCGCCAAAAACTGATCCCGCGCTCGCGTACGCTCCCACATTGAGTTGTCTGTGAGGCCCCTGGGTTACAAACAGGAAATTAGGTGATATGAACGAGGGGGGTCTGTTTTTATTGCCTGCTTTAACAATGAAATCTGTTCCTCCGTGCAAAGTATATCTGATTGGCACGCCTTCGAGCAAATTTTCGTTAAAACGGAGCAGATTTTCTCCCGGACTTGTGAGGTGGTGCAGCGACAAGCCGACATAAAATCTGCTGTTGGAGAGCAACATACCCGTGGAAATATCGGCGGTAGTGCGCGTGGTGACATCCGGCTGTATTTCCTCGGTATTGAGTGTAAATCCGTTTACGGGGTCTATCTGGTCGGGGAAGGTGAGTTTCTGCCAGTCTATCCCCGACTGCCGCAGGCCGGCTTCCACGCCGAGGCGGACCGAAAGGTCGTCGGTTAATTTAAGGCGATAGGCGTACAGGGCCGACATACGAAATGTCTTGTATATGCCATTTCCTGCATCGTCGGTTTCAGCCAGAAGCCCTACTCCGCTGTTCAGTTTTTCGATATGCTGATCGCAGGCTACGGTGTAGGTTCTGTAGGCATTATTGAAACCAGACCACTGATTCCGGTATGAGGTACCTATTCTGGATGATCCGGTGGAGCCTGTGAAACCGGGGTTTATCTGCAGGGGCGTTGCATAAAACTGGGAAAATATCGGATCCTGGGCAATTGCCAGCGAGCCGGTCAGCAACAGAACGGGTATCAGCAGCTTTTTCATGTTTTTTCATTTTCCGGGGGTGGTACTTCCCGGCTGGTCGTTCATGTATTCAGATTTTGACAAGTCTGAATGTTTTTCTGAAATTGTCGGCGGTAAAGGTCATGAAATAAACGCCGGAAACAATGTTCTGGTCTCCGATATTCACTTTTACCACATTCTTTCCGGGACTGGAGGCTTCTTTTCCTGTCCGGTTGAACCAGACTGCCTTCCCTGTGATATCGAACAAAGCAAGTGCCACATCTGTTCGCTCGGGTACGGAATATAATATTGTCAGCTCATCGGAAAATACAGTCGGAATGATCTCGGCACTGTATGAATCATTACCGGGTATCCGGCGCTCCAGTAACTGAAACGGTACTGGGTGGTATCCCACACGGGACGGAGTTGCAGGTCAATGTCTGCTCCGCCGAAATACTGTCCGTTTACAGGCACCTGGTCTGCGCCATAATATAATGTGTTGACCTGCATACCAGCGATGCCGGGCGGATCAACGAGAATGGTAGTGGCATAGGGCCCCGTCATGGAGTAACAGTCGTCCATGAGCGACGGGAGCAGATTACAGCGGGCAGTGATGAAGTCGCGGAGTTCTTGCAGGTTATTTTTCCATTCGTCGTATGTTCCGTACCAGCGTTCGGCGTGGCGGGCCATTTCGGGGTCGATGGTTGCCTCTATGGAATCGAGGTAAGTCAGCATGTTCTCGCAGCCGAAAACCGTTTGCATGAGATCTGCCTGACGCGCCAGGTAATATTGTTTCACTTCGGGATTGGTGCGCAGTTTGTTCAGCACCTGAATATGCTGCTCCGGGTCGGACCATGAGTTGAGCGATTCCGGGTTACAGGGAAGCGCATCGGGCTGTGTACTGGGAACATTCGTGTAGTTGATGTAGTGATCGAAGGTGGCGTCGTTATCCCAGAGGATGTAGCCCCATTTCCGGTGGCCGCCGGCCGGATTCAGGCCGCGCCAAAGTCCGGTATTCCAGTTCAGCCAGTCAGAACACACTGTGAAGGAATTGACAACAACATAGTCCACCAGACTCTTGTAATCGTATCTGTCGGTGACGTATTTAAACTTCACCGGATCGTTCATATTGTTGTTCAGGATATAGCTTCGCATACTGTTCCAGGCAGAAATAGCCTGCTGACCGCCGTATTCTGCCCAGGTATTACCCCAGGTAAGGACATACTGCAGGTCGTATTTACCCTGATCGTAGTAGTACTCGGTATAGTCGTGGTCGTCGGGGATTTCGCGCAGGTCGTAAACGCCCCAGTATTCTCCGTTCAGGTAAATGATACATTTTTCAGAGACGCGCATATCGAGGTTGAGTCCGCCGCGCTTCGCCAGGTTGTGGATATAGGCATCGCGCACGTGCGCGCTACCTTCGTTCTGGGGTTTGTGGGCGGCGGGGTAATTGTCATCGCCAGCGGCACGCAGGATGATACGCTGGAACTCATCGCGGTCGGTGAAGGAGAACAATTTTTCGCGGACGGCATAGTCGTGGCCCATTTCATCGCGGGTTACCCAGTCAAGGCTCCGCTGGTCATTGGCCCAGGAGTCCTGGCCGTGGCTGTTAAGTTCCCCGTACGCACGCGCCTTGCGCGTGCCTGCCTTGTTGAAGTACTCCAGCGACCCGACAGGACGGAGCGATTGGTCGCCGTTGGCCAGATCGAGCAACTGGTTACCGGCCACAGATACCACGGGCAGGGTGTGCTGTTCATTGATAAAATAGGTAGAAAACTGGGTAAAGCCCGGCAAAAGCAGGTTATTCTGGCTGTAAGCCACCGCTTTTAGTACCGTTGTATGAGAAATACTGACTGGACCACCGTATTGTGGCGAAGTATTGTCAGGCTCTGTACCGTCGGTGGTATAGTAAACACGGGCCGAGGGATCGGAGATAGTGATGGAAATCGTGACAGGCCCGGGATAGAAACCGGCAGGCAGACTGAAAGACGGCCGGGGGGCATAGCCAATGGCATAACCGGAATTCGTATTGAGTACGCCGGGCGTAGGTTCGGTAAATATGTACCAGTTGGAACTCCCGTTGGGGAAACGGCCCCTCGACTGGTGTACCTGCGTTTTTACGATTTCAATATCTTCAAGAATGGCTCCCGAGGCACTGGAAAATACAATATGCTCGGGATTGTTCTTCGTCTGTGAGAGTCTGAAGCTGGTGTGAAGATTGCCCTGAGGATCCTTCACACTCCGGCCCGAGCACCACACCCGGAGCAAACCGCCGGGTTCAATACTGACATTGGCCGGGAACGTCCACTTCAGCGGTTCCGTTTCGTCATCACTCAAATGATAGCCGGTCAGATTTACTGCCGCGGTTCCCTGGTTGAAAAGTTCCACCCAGTCTTCCGTTTCATCATAGTAGTCGAGTATATTTCGCCAGTTGGCGCAGGAGTATTCATTAACCACTAACTGGGCAGAGGCCGGGGTGGCGAAGAGACAGCAGGTGAGTACAATAAAGGAGAAGCGAGTCATCGTGACGGTTGTTTTCCGGAATGAATGAAATATCGGTGCGCATAAATAGGGTTTTTATACGACCCGGTTAGTATATGGCCCAAAAAAACGGGTGTTTTGCTATATTACGACCACTAAAATATCGTTTTTACATCAGGTCAGAAGCTCGGTACCCGACCAGTGAAATTTCAAAGTATCGGACTATCTTTGTGGTATGCTGAGTGTTTATTCCGACACCTATTATATGAAGCAGGCTCTTGCGGAAGCAGAAAAGGCTTATGAAGCCGGCGAAGTGCCTGTCGGGGCCGTTATCGTGAGTGAAAACAGAATCATAGCGCGGGCTCACAACCAGACAGAGCAGCTGACCGACGTGACTGCCCATGCAGAAATCATGGCCATAACAGCTGCTGCCAGCCATTTGGGGAGCAAGTATCTGCCCGACTGTACCCTGTATGTCACGCTCGAGCCCTGCCTGATGTGTACAGGTGCGCTCACATGGGCGCAGATAGGCCGCATAGCCTACGGTGCTTCTGACGAGAAACGCGGCTTCATGCTGTACGGGGGAAAGTCGCTCCTGCATCCAAAGACAAAACTGGAAATGGGCATTCTTGAGGAAGAATGTGCCGATCTGATGAAACGATTTTTCAAGGCCAGAAGATGAAAAGCAAATCCTCGGAGACGCCTCCTTCGGAACAGGCTTGCCTGCAGATACCGTCACCCATCGGTGTGCTCGAGATTACGGGCAGCGCGGCGGGGATTCGCTCTGTCAGGCGAGTAGAAACTGACACAATCGCTTCTGCACCCGGGGTGCCGCAGGATCATCCTGTGGCAATATGTGCCAGGCAGCTCTCGGAATACTTCCGCGGCGAGCGGCAGGAGTTTGATTTGCTGATGGACTGGGGCGGCAAACCGGCGTTTTTCAGGAAAGTATGGACAGAGATGCTGAAAATACCGTTTGGCAGTACCGCTTCCTACTCCGAGATGGCAGAAAGAGCGGGCAGTCCGAAGGCGGTCAGAGCCGTTGGTATGGCTAACAGGAGCAACCCGTTTGCCATCATCGTCCCCTGTCACCGTGTCATTGCCCGGTCGGGGGCACTGCACGGGTACTTTTACGGACTGGACGTCAAAGAGCAGCTTTTATACCACGAAAATCCGGCTCGGAGACAGACCCCAATATCCCAAAAACTGAAATAGCCGTATGCCCGCACTTTTTCTGGATCGCGACGGCGTAATCAACGAGCGTCTGCCGGGAGATTATGTTAAATCACCCGAAACATTCAAACCAGCGCCGGGCTTTCCTGAAGCCATAAGGCTGCTTTCAAAGGTGTTTGACCCCATCATTGTTGTGACCAATCAGCAGGGCATAGGCAAAGGCCTGATGGATGAACGCCAGTTGAAAGAAGTACACGATTATATGCTCGGTATTGTTGAGAAGGCCGACGGGCGAATCGATGCCATTTATTATTGTCCGCATCTGAAGTCAGAAAACTGTACCTGCAGGAAACCGGCAACCGGCATGGCCTGGATGGCTCTGCAGGATTTTCCGGGAATAAGCCCTGAGGATACCTGGATGGCAGGTGATTCACACTCAGACATGGAATTTGGCGATAAAATGGGATTCCGGAAGGTATTCATCCGAGGGAATACCGATGCTGCTGCGGAAAAAAGCAGTATTGAACCCGACTTTATTTTCGACTCACTGTACGATTTTGCCCGTTTTATCACTATATAAACAGTCCTTTTGTCAGGCTTTCACGAGAAAGTCTGACAAAAAGGCCGCTTTCAGTGTACTGGCAAGTTAATTGACAATAACATGTTCCGGTATTTACGAGCAGGAATGTTGCCATTCTGACACAAATATCAATTTACTTGAGGGGGTGACGAATTCTTTCCGGATTTTTATCCCTATTATTGTGGGGTGAAATTCAAGACTTTGGAATTATTTCGCTGTTTCTTCAGTTATAAGTCACATTCGCCCAAAACCTTAAAATCAGATTTCTGAGACAGTATGAATATGTTCGATAATTGGTTGATGACAAATCAGTCGGACGACGAGCCCGATTTTGTCCCGCTCTTCTCTTTGGAGGAAGATGACGAAAAAGTTGGTGAAGTCTTTCCCGACATTCTCCCCATACTTCCTCTGAAGAATACCGTGTTATTTCCCGGCATTGTTACGCCCATCACTGTAGGGCGTGACAAGAGTATCCGTGCCGTACAAAAGGCTTACGAAGAGAGCCGGTATATCGGGGTATTATCCCAAAAAGATGTCAAAATTGAATCTCCCACCTCCAGAGACCTGTACAAGGTGGGCACTATTGCGCGTATACTGAAACTGCTGAAAATGCCCGATGGCTCCACCACAGCCATACTTCAGGGCCGCAAGCGTTTCATGCTGGAGGAGATTGAGACCGAGGAGCCCTACATGCTGGGTCGTGTTGTCACACTGGAGTACGATCCCATCAAGAACAAACTGGAATTTCGGGCGATGATCAGCAGCGTACGCGATGCCGCCCGTCACATTATAGAACTGTCGCCACAGATTCCCTCGGAAGCGGTTGTGATGCTCAAGAACATCAACAACGATAACTTTTTGCTGAATTTTATCTCTTCCAATCTTGGCATCCAGCTCAATCAGAAACAGGAAATTCTGGAGTTGAGCAACCTCAAGGAAAAGGCCAGCCAGATACTTCAGCACATGGACTCCGAGCTGCAGTTGCTGGAACTGAAGGACAAGATTGAGAATAAAGTCAGAACCGATATAGAGAAGCAGCAACGCGACTACTTCCTTAACCAGCAACTGAAGACCATTCAGGAGGAGCTGGGCCAAAACCCGCAGGAAGAGGAAATAAATGCGCTGATTACCAGGGCCGTGAAGAAAAAGTGGCCCAAAAACGTGGCGGACACTTTCGCCCGCGAGATTAACAAACTCCGCCGCGTGAATCCGCAGGTAGCCGAGTACGCCATCGGACTGAACTACCTCGAAACGCTGCTCGATTTGCCCTGGAGCGAATTTACAAAAGACAACTTCGATCTGAAGAAGGTCAAGCAAGTGCTTGATAAAGATCACTACGGACTTACCAAGGTGAAGGAGCGCATACTCGAGCATCTGGCCGTGCTGAAGCTGAAGGGCGATATGAAAGCACCCATTCTGTGTCTGGTGGGCCCTCCGGGTGTAGGCAAGACGTCACTGGGCAACAGTAGCGCCAAGGCACTCAAGCGCAAGTACGTGCGCATGAGTTTGGGCGGCCTGCACGACGAGGCTGAAATACGCGGCCACCGGAAAACCTACATAGGCGCCATGCCGGGCCGTATCATTCAATCGCTTAAAAAGTCCAAATCGGGCAATCCGGTATTCATACTGGACGAGATTGACAAAGTGGGCAAGGATTTCCGGGGCGACCCGTCGTCAGCACTGCTGGAGGTACTTGACCCGGAGCAGAACACCACTTTTCACGACAACTATCTGGAGCTGGAGTACGACCTGTCGAAGGTGCTGTTTATTGCAACAGCCAATTCTCTGAATACGATACAGCCTGCCCTGCTCGACAGGATGGAAATCATAGAAATTTCAGGGTATTCCCTGGAAGAAAAAGTGGAAATAGCCAAAAGGCACCTGATTCCGCTGCAGAAAAAAGAACACGGCCTCAAGACCGGCGACGTGAAGATATCCGACAAGGCACTGATAAAACTCATTCAGAGTTACACAGCCGAGAGCGGCGTACGGAGTCTTTCCAGGGAGGTCGGATCGGTCATGCGCCATGTTGCCAAGCGCGTGGCGATGGAGGACAAATACGAGCAGCACATCAAACCGGAGCACCTGCATGAAATACTTGGCCCGACGAAGTACGACCCTGAAATGTATCAGGAAAAACAATCGGCAGGTGTAGCAATCGGACTTGCCTGGACATCAGTGGGCGGGGAAATTCTGTTCATTGAGGTAAGCCTGAACAAGGGCAACGGTCGTTTGCAGCTCACAGGCAACCTGGGCGAAGTGATGAAAGAGAGTGCCAGCACTGCGCTGAGCTACATCAAGGCGCACTCCGACGATCTGAACATTGATTACGAGATGCTGGAAAAGATGGACATACACGTCCACATTCCGGAGGGTGCCATACCCAAGGATGGTCCTTCAGCCGGTATTACGATGCTGACAGCCATTACATCTGCGTTCACGGGGCGTCCGCTAAAGCCGTTTCTGGCCATGACGGGCGAGATTACACTGAGGGGCAAGGTACTCCCGGTAGGAGGCATCAAGGAGAAAATACTGGCTGCCAGACGTGCGGGCATCAAGGAAGTAATCCTCTGTCGCGACAACCAGAAGCATGTGGAAGAAATAGAGCCTGAGTACATCAAGGGTCTGAAATTCCATTATGTTGACCGCATGGGAGAGGTATTGGCTCTTGCTTTGGGCGACAAACAGTCGAAGGTGTCATCAAACGGTGCTGCCGGCAAAAAGAGCCGGGAGAAAACTCCGGTAGTCAGATAAAATCAACATCTACTGCATAAGGGTATGTCATCAGGTATTCGAGCGCTTTCTCAACGGGATAGCGTTCGAATACTGCGGCGTGCAGCATGGTAGTAATAGGCACGTGCAATTTATAATGACGGGAGAGTTGGTGTGCAATACGCAGCGTTCGTACTCCTTCAGCCAGTTCGGGCATCGTTTTACGGATTTCCTCGACAGGTTCGCCTTTAGCCAGCCGGGTACCGAACTGGTAATTACGGCTGTTCATACTGGTAGCTGTGGCTACGAGATCACCGATACCGGCCACCCCCATAAAAGCCTGGCTGGAAGCACCCAGTGATTTTCCAAAGTACACCATTTCCGCCAGTCCGCGGGCGATAAGCAGTCCCTGTAAATTACGGCCGAGGCCGAGGCCCCCGATAATACCGGAGCCAAGAGCGACCACATTTTTGAGCACACCGGCGAGTTCGGCACCGAGCATATCGTAAGAGCCATATACATGGAACTGCTGACTGTTGAGTGCCAGCTGGCCTGCGTGGATCACCTCTTTGAAGCGACTGGCCACCAGTGTGGCGGCGGGCTGGCCGGCCATAATTTCGGCAGCCAGATTGGGCCCGCTGAGACTTCCGATTCTGACGACACTGCTTTCTTCCCTGACCACCTCGCTCATCGTTCGCACATTGGCGCGGGTTATGGCAATTTCCGGATTATCTAGATCCTTTTCTTCCAGTCCGCACAAATCGAATCCCTTTGTTCCGTGGATGACGATATGGTGCGGGCGAAGGTGAGGGCCCAGCACCTGCATCATCCGGCGAAAACTGCTGGACGGGACGATAGGGAAAATCAGATCGCAGGAGCGTGCGATTTCGGCCATATCGGAGGTTGCGCGTATGCGCGGGGAGAGTCTGGCACCCAGGTGCGTATGGTTCAGGTTAATTTCTTTGACAACATCCTCCCGGCGGCTGAAGAGCAGCACATCGGAGTTGTAGGCCAGCAGATTTGCTACTGCCGTACCGAAATAACCGGCGCCTACCACGCCTGTCGGATTGAAGGGTGATTTCATAATTAAAGTCCCCTTCTTTTTACTTCATCCCGGATAAGTTTCAGTTCGCGGCCGGCATCACCGGTTACGGAGGTATTTTCCTGTGCCCTCCTGATGAGATACGGTATTACGTCCCTGACTTGTCCGTAAGGCACATACTTGGCGACCCGGTATCCGGCATTTGCCAGATTGAAGGTAATATTATCGCTCATGCCGTACAGCTGACTGAAAAGTGTGTGCGGGTGATTGGCCGGAATATTGGCATTACACACCGCCATTGTATCGAGATGATCGAGGCAAAAACGCAGGGCGGTATTGTACATATCATCCGTGACGTGTTTGGATGAATTGACGGGGTTTTCATAACCCATTGCGGCAGCCCGCTCTCCTTCCTTTTCCATGTAAGCGCCCCTGACAAGTTTGGCACCGAGCAGAAAACCCGCCTTTTGGGCGCGATCATAGCTGTCCATGAGAAACTGGAGGCGGTCTTTCCGATAGAGCTGGAACGTATTATAAACCACCACCCTTTTTTTATTATATCGGCGCATCATCAGCCATACCAGATGATCAATGGCGTCCTGAATCCAGCTCTCTTCCGCGTCGAAAAAAACAGACATATTCTTGCTGGCCGCGTGGTAGCAGATTGCATCCACCCGTTTGAGCACATTCCGGTATTCGATCAGTTCATCTTTAGAGAGCGTCTGGGCCGACTGGATACGTTCGAGCAGACCGAAGCGGGCCAGTCCGGTAATTTTACTGCTGACAACGGGCACCGTTGTAACAGAACGCGAGGAGAAATCAATAGCCCGGATATTCTCGTTCATGGTATGATTGAAATCGAGCTCATTTTCCTTGGCTTCTGCGCCGTAGTCGAGTATAGTCAGGGTATTGTACTTTCCCAGCATTTCGATGGTAGGCTGGCTGTCTAGCAGCGTGGAGCCTCCCACGAACTGTGGGAAAATCGTATTTTTCACAATATAGCCGGCGGGAGGAATTCCGTTTTCGATAGCCCATAGAGCGAGATTCGAGCCGTGTTTTACAAGCCAGGGCTTGTTCATCATGGAAAACAGCCATTCAGTTTTTTTCAGTTGCCTGTCCGACAAGTGAGCAAATGCTGTTTTCGTATTAAAAAGGTCAATTGACATAATTTGGTCAGGTTTTAGCGGAAGCACTCAGTGATTCCAGATTTCCCAGGCGGCTTCTGCCTGTAAATACAGCATTTCGAGGCCATTGGCGGTTTGGGCTCCGTGAAACTTTGCCGAGCGCAAAAGTAGCGTTTCAGCAGGATTATATACGAGATCATATACCATTTGGCCCTGATGAAACACAAATTCGGGTACAGGCGGCATACTATCGGTATCGGGCCAGGTTCCGAGGGGCGTGGCATTGACTATCAGAAACGGTTTCAGGCCATGGAGGCTGTGATAATCAATTTCATTCCCGCCTTTCGGGGTACGGGATACAAACCGGAAGGGAATACCTTTTTTGCGGAGTACATACGCCACCGCGGAGGCGGCTCCGCCGGTTCCGAGAACAAGCGCCTCTCTGTCGAGGTCGGCGGGAACCGGCGCAGAGAAGAACCCGGAGAGGCTGTTTTCAAAGCCGGTTACATCCGTATTGAATCCGGTCAGTATTCCGTTCCGGATACGGATACAGTTTACGGCGCCGGTTTCGCGGGCGGTTTCATTCAGTTCATCAAGAAAGGGAATGACAGCCTTTTTGTGCGGAATTGTCACGTTGAGGCCGCACAGATCGGGGTATTCCGACAGCAGGGCGGGCAGATTGGCGATATGCTCTAGCGGGAACAAATCATACCTTGCATCGGCGATACCGTCGCGCAGGAATTTTTCCGAAAAATACTTTCCGGAGAAAGAATGGCCGATTGGCCAGCCGATCAGAGCGAAGCGCCTCAATACAGGGGATTAAACAGCGGAAGAGAACTGCCTGAGGAAACGAACATCATTTTCAAACAGCAGGCGGATATCTCCGATTTCATAGAGGCGGAGTGCCTGGCGTTCTATACCCATACCGAAGGCGAAACCGCTGTATTCGGTCGGATCTATGCCGCACATTTCGAGAACGGCGGGGTCCACCATACCGCAGCCCAGAATTTCGAGCCATCCGGTCCCCTTGGTGAGGCGATAATTCTTCTCTGTATCCGTTCCAAGCCATATATCCATTTCGGCGGAGGGTTCGGTGAACGGGAAAAATGAGGGGCGCAGCCTGATTTTGGTGGCACCGAACATTTCCTGGGCGAAATTGAACAGCGTCTGTTTGAGATCGGCGAAAGACACACCCTTGTCTATATACAGGCCTTCCACCTGATGGAACTGGCAGTGCGACCGGGTAGAGATCGTCTCATTTCTGTAAACACGGCCGGGGGCGATAATACGAATGGGCGGTTTGCGATTCTCCATCACACGCGCCTGCACGGGCGATGTGTGCGTGCGCAGGAGCATACCGGGAGCGTCCACCACATAAAAAGTATCCTGCATATCGCGGGCCGGGTGATCTTCCGGGGTATTCATAGCCGTGAAGTTGTGCCAGTCGTCTTCAATTTCGGGCCCATCAGCCACGCTGAAGCCCATTCGGGAAAAAATATCCACGATGCGGTTCATGGTAACGGCCACCGGGTGACGCGAACCGAGCGCGAGTGGTTCGCCAGGTGCTGTCAGATCAAGCGTTCTGATATCAAAAGCCGAAGCCTGCGCCTCAAATTGTTCCCTGAGCGAGAGAAATTTTTCCTCGGCAGTTTGTTTGACGGCATTTACCAGCTGACCATACTCGCGTTTCCGGTCGTTGGGTACGCTGGCCATTTCACCCATCAGATTTTTCAGGATACCCTTTGAGCCCAGATACTTTATACGGAACACCTCGAGTTGTTCGGCATTTCCCGGGTTTTCTGCGGTAATTTCGGCCTGAATTTGCCGTGCATTTTCGAATACATCTGACATAGAGAGATAATTTTACCCGGCTAAAAGAGCCGGGGATGAGCCCTTGCGAGGGGGCGATTGCGACCATTGGCGCTATTCGTCGGCACAAAGGTCATAATTTTCTGCGGGCCTCTAAAAGCCTTCCCGGTTTTTTCTGAACTTTGCGGAGTCTTTCACCAGTTATCCACCATAATCACCCATGTCCACTCAGTCCAATTCAGTACTTAAATACCGTCGTATCCTGCTGAAGCTCTCCGGGGAGAGCCTCATGGGTGGTCAGCGGTTCGGAATATCTGCCGACATGCTCCGGCATTACGCAGAAAAAATAAAGGAATTACAGGAACTCGGTTCCGAGGTGGCCGTTGTCATCGGCGGAGGCAATATATTCCGGGGGATACAGTCTGAAGCTGCAGGCATAGAGAGCGTTACGGGCGATTACATGGGCATGCTGGCCACTGTGATCAACAGTCTGGCGCTCCAGAGTGCACTCGAGACCATTGGCGTGCAGACACGCGTGATGACAGCACTCAAAATGGAGAGTGTAGCAGAACCGTACATCCGTCGCAGAGCGATACGCCACCTGGAAAAGGGTCGGGTAGTTATTTGCGCGGCGGGTACCGGAAACCCTTTTTTCACCACCGACAGTGCTGCAGCCCTTCGCGCCAACGAGATCAACGCCGATGTTCTGCTGAAAGGCACCCGTGTGGACGGGATTTACAGCGCTGATCCTGAAAAAGACACTACTGCCGTCAAATTCGATCACCTCACATTCACCCGGGTTATCAGTCTGGGACTTGAGGTCATGGATATGACAGCTTTTACGCTGTGTCAGGAGAACAATATGCCCATCATTGTGTTTGATATCAACGAGCCGGCTCACCTCCGCAGCATTGTCCTGGGAGAAAAGTACGGTACGCTGGTAGAGGGCTGACACGCAACATAGTAATGGAGAACGTGCGTTCAATTATATCCTACAATGTCAACGGCCTGCGGGCTGCCATTGGCAAGGGCCTCTGGGAGTGGCTCGAAGCCGAGCGACCCGATGTGTTGTGCCTGCAGGAAATAAAGGCACAGCCCGAAGATGTACCTCTGCTTGAGCTGGAAGCACTTGGGTACAGGCACTACTGGCGTCCTGCAGAAAAAAAGGGATACAGCGGAGTGGCCACTTTTTCACTGCAGCCACCCGATCATGTGGTTTACGCGTGCGACATTGAAGAATATGACCGGGAGGGGCGGATATTGCGCACCGACTTCGGCGACTGGACGCTTCTGAACTGTTATTTCCCATCAGGCACTACCGGAGAGGAGCGGCAGGCATTCAAGATGGTATTCCTCGATAAATTCTACGAGTACGCCCTGAACCTGAAAAAAGAACAACCCAACCTGATTATAGTCGGCGATTACAACATCGCCCATCAGGAAATAGATATACACGACCCGAAAGGCAACAAGAAGAGCTCGGGCTTCCTTCCGGAAGAGCGTGCCTGGATGGACAAGTGGCTTGAAAGCGGCTTTACCGATGCCTTCCGGTATAAAAATCCCGCACTCACAGAATACAGCTGGTGGACTTTCCGTGCTGGCGCACGTGCCAAGAACAAAGGCTGGCGAATAGATTATCAATCGGTAAGCGACCCGCTAAAAGACAAAATTATTTCTGTTAATCAACTCACCTCCGTCATACACTCCGATCACTGTCCGGTGAAAATGGTGATTGACCTGTAATACTGCATTAATGCCACACCTCACCGCAAAGGAGACTGTCGGGAAGCGGATTCGCCGCATTCTTTCACAGGCTATATATGGAGAAGAACAGGAGTTTACCAAGGGCAGTATTGACCGTGCCATTGTGTTATTATCCATTCCGATGATTCTCGAGATGGCGATGGAGTCGCTGTTTGCAATAGTGGATGCGTTTTTTGTATCGAGAATAGGTGTTGAGGCGGTGGCAACCGTGGGTATTACAGAATCTGTGCTGACGCTGGTATATTCCATAGCCATCGGGTTGAGTTCGGCGGCTACGGCAGTAGTTTCCAGGCGGGTGGGCGAGGGCAACAGGGAGGCTGCCTCGCGTGCGGGCGCACAGGTAATACTGATTGCGCTGGCCCTTTCTCTGCTTATCGCGGTACCAGGATTCATTTATGCGGAAAACATTCTGCACTTCATGGCCTCCGACAAGAGTGTTTCAGAGTCGGGGTATATGTTCACGCGCATTCTTCTGACATGCAACCTGCCCATATTGCTGCTCTGGATGCTGAACGGCATTTTCAGAGGTGCAGGAGACGCTGCTACGGCGATGAAAGCGCTGTGGATTGCCAACATAGCCAACATCATACTTTGCCCCTTATTTATTTTTGGAGCAGGCCCGATACCAGCCATGGGGGTGGCGGGCAGTGCCATCGCCACAACAATAGGCCGGTCGGCAGGCGTGGTGTATCAGTTGTGGAAACTTTTCCAGCCGGGACGAATAGTACACCTGACACCCGAAATGTTCAGGCCAAAGTGGAAAGTGATAAGCACACTGGTTAAAGTGGCATCGGGAAGTACGGGGCAGTACCTCATCGCTTCGGCGAGCTGGATTTTTATGATGTATATCCTCGGCCACATAGGGAAGGATACGGTTGCCGGCTATACCATAGCTATTCGTCTGGTGATGTTTTCCATATTGCCCTCATGGGGTATGGCCAATGCCGCATCTACGCTGGTAGGACAAAATCTCGGTGCCGGGCAACCCGACCGTGCGGAAAAATCGGCATGGCGGGCCGGCTATTTCAATATGATATTTACAGGAGTAGTCAGTTTAATTTCACTGGTTTTTGCACCGTTTTTTATAGGACTTTTCACCAAAGATCCGGCGGTGGCATCCTCTGGTGTCATGGCTCTGCGCATAATAGCAGGCGGGTATGTGCTTTACGGATGGGGGATGATTGTTACGCAGGCAATCAACGGAGCTGGCGATACATTCACGCCTACCATGCTCAATATCGTATTTTTCTGGCTGGTGGAAACACCCCTGGCGTATCTGCTGGCACTCAGGCTTGAGTGGGGGCAGAGCGGCGTTTACTGGAGCATAGTTATTGCCGAGTCATTAATGACTGTCGCGGCCATTCGGGTATTCAGACGCGGCAAGTGGAAGAAAGCTGTTGTGTAAAATCTTGTTCAGGCTTTTCTGCCGTTGGCAAAAACAGGCTGATTTTTTGTCGGTTTTTGCATTTTTGAGGGCGCATAGCCGGAGCTACGTAACTGAAAAAAGGTGAAAAATGGCGAAAAATGAGCCGTTTTTGACTCGGCGAGAGAATCCTGAACAAGCTCTAAGCAGGGATTTACACACCCTGCGTTTTCAGCATAAATAATTTTCGGCCGGCGTAAATGGCGGCGAGGCAAATCGTGTAGGTAAAAGTGGCTGTCATGGCTGGTAGTTGTTTTCCTGATGAAAGGATACAAGTGAAACGAGAAACCCCTACCGATACGCTGCCTGCAGGAAGTGATTTTTTTTCAAAACTTTATGAGAAACCTCACTCGATTCATTTCAATTAAATGATATTCAATCTATTACAACAAAAAAGATAATTGCCGACAATTCATGAATATACATAATTGAGGGCCGAAGCCCCCATCTGCCGAACAAATATGGCAAAACCTTCGTTTTTTTGCAGTGGGGGCAGAAACACTCCCCCGAAAATTGTACGCCGAAATTGAATATCATGTCAGACACACTTGCTGCTGCAACCCGCGAACTACAGAAGAATGGCTTTCTCGATCTGGATGTTGATCCCGGCATCGACCTCGTAGCCGAGATAAACAGGCTGAAAAAAGAGAAAAACGCTGTCATACTGGCTCACTACTATCAGGAGTCAGAAATTCAGGATATTGCCGACTACATAGGAGATTCGCTGGGGTTATCTCAGAAAGCAGCAAAAACAGATGCGGATATCATTGTATTTGCAGGGGTTCACTTCATGGCCGAGACGGCTAAAATGCTCAGCCCACATAAAAAAGTGCTGCTTCCCGACCTGAAAGCGGGCTGCTCACTGGCCGACTCGTGCCCCCCGGCTCTCTTCCGGGAGTTCAGGAAAAAATATCCGGATCACGTGGTAGTGAGCTATATCAACTGCACGGCAGAACTGAAAACCCTGACCGATATCTGCTGTACCAGTACGAATGCCGTTCAGATAATTGAAAGTATACCGGAAGACCAGCCGATCATATTTGCGCCCGACAAAAACCTGGGTGCCTATCTGAAGAAGAAAACAGGCCGCGACATGATACTCTGGAACGGAGCCTGCATGGTACACGAGATATTCAGCCATGAACGCATCGTGAAGCTGCGCAACCGCTACCCGAATGCCCGGTTCATCGCGCACCCGGAATGCGAGGAGCATATTCTGGCCATGGCCGATTACATAGGCAGTACCACCGGCCTGCTGAAGTACACCATCAATGATCCGGCTACCGAGTTCATTGTAGCCACCGAAGCGGGCATCCTGCATCAGATGGAGAAGGCAAGTCCACACAAAACCTTCATCGCTGCACCACCCGAAAATAACTGCGCCTGCAACGAGTGCCCCCACATGAAGCTCAACACCATGGAGAAACTCTACCTGTGTATGGAACATGAGCTACCCGAAGTCATACTCCCCGACTGGATTATCGAGCAGGGCAGGAAAAGCATTGACCGCATGCTGGAAATATCGGCTGCAGCAGGTCTGACAGGGTAGTCCATTTACCAACCAATAAGTCAAACGCACCAACCACACCGTGACGTGTGTCAAATGATAATTGGCTGATTCGATTCAGGCTGCGTTGCATTACATTTGGAAATTCATTTAATGTAATACAACGAAAAAAATGAGATCAATCAACTTCATTTTGCTATTGACACTAACGGTATTGGGTACGGCTGCCGCGCAGACGTCAAAAGGCGTACAACATTTCAAGGACAGGACCTACGGTAAAGCCTGGAAAGCTTTTGCAAGCGATACCAGCGATGTGAAAGAGTCTGCATCGGCCTTCTACGGCATGGCAAAGGTATGTGCACAGTATCGCAACAAGGGACTGGATACGGCCACCCTGGGCCGTTATTATCTCGATAAATCGGAGGCACTTTTCAAAAAGAATCCCAAAGCGGTCACTAAAAGCGGGAAAGCGCTGGGCATGTCGGCCAGTTCGTTCCAGACACTCCGGAAAACGCTTGCACAAAACGGCTGGAAAGAAGTACAGACAGGAAAAAACTGAGCGACTATGAGCTTTTCTGCAGCAAATTCCCGGAATACCTGAACAACAAACAAATACCCAACTACAAGCAAACCAGCGAAAAAATTATACGCGATTTATTTCTGAAATCAGATGACTACAGCGAGCTGACACACATACTGAAAACTTATGGCAGCACAATGGGACTAGACACACTGGCCAAAGGAACAGCATGGGAGAAAAGAATATGGCAATTGTTTGCGTCGAAACCGGGGCTCGGCCAATTTGACCGGTTTGTACGGGAATATCCGAATCACAAAATGGCAAAAGAGTGCGGTGGGCTGGAATATGCTGCGCTGCTTTCAGAAAACTCCCTCAGCAAGACACTTCAGTTCATCAC
>JAJTFM010000104.1 GCA_021298575.1 Saprospiraceae bacterium
AACAGATTTTTGAAATCTTCGCGGTGGCCAATATGGTAGGCGGCTCAATCTGTATCCCGCATACCCGCCGCGCTGTGGAGTACTGGGATGCGCTGCAGGCCGAAGCAGAATGACGGGTATCTGCTATTTCAAGCGTTAATCATTGTCAAATGCAGGTGAAAAAATGGAGCAACAGTCATATCTTTGCTTCATGCGGCGTATTGCAGCCATATCATTGTTGTTGGTCTTTCTGGCCACCAACACCGAGTTTCACGAACTGATGAAACTGGGGGCCTTCGTGTCGCATTACGCAGAGCACAAGGCCGAAGATCCGGGATTGTCGTTGTCCGAATTCATCCGCATTCACTACGAGGGCGAGGTGAAGTACGACGAGGACTACAGCAGGGATATGCAACTGCCGTTCAAAACGGCCGACTGCATATCGCTTATTGCACCGTGTACTCTGCCGGTCGCCTCATTTCCTGCACTGCAGCATCCGTCGCCTGTAGTGAAATGTACCCGCAACTTTTTCGCCCGTACAGCCAGCTCCCTTTCCGGGTGCGCCGATATATGGGAACCTCCCAAGTCAGCATAGAAATTACTGAATGATTGCCGGCATGTCCGGCCTTTTCCGAATTCATTCGCAGTCAGAAGTGTGGTTGCGTGATGGCCCCTGTGTGCCGTTGCGCAACCCCGCCCGACTGTTTATATACCCGAAGCTATGCTCGACAGAATAATTAACTTCTCTGTTCAAAACAAGCTCATAATCAGCCTTTTCACGATATTTCTCGTGGGATATGGCGCTTATGAGGTTACCCGGTTGCCTATTGACGCCGTGCCTGATATTACCAATAACCAGGTGCAGGTCATCACGGTAACCCCTTCCCTGGGCGCTCCCGATGTGGAGCGTCTCATCACTTTCCCGATAGAACAGGCCAACTCCAATATCCCCGGTCTGAAGGAAATACGCAGTTTCAGCCGGTTCGGGCTCTCGCTGGTGACGGTTGTTTTCCACGACGATGTGGATATTTACTGGGCGCGACAGCAGATCAGCGAACGTCTCCAGCAGGTACAGGCAGATATCCCGGACGGTATCGGTCAGCCTTCCATGGCGCCTGTTACCACCGGTCTCGGCGAAATTTTTCAGTACGTGGTGCGTGCCAAACCCGGCTACGAAGACAAGTACTCGCTGATGGAACTGCGCACCATACAGGACTGGATTGTGCGGCGTCAGCTGCTCGGAACACCGGGCGTAGCCGATGTTTCCACTTTTGGCGGCCTGTTGAAGCAGTACGAGGTGTCGGTTATTCCCGATAAACTCAAGGCACAGAACCTGACGATCAGCGATGTGTTCAGTGCGCTGGAGAGAAACAATCAGAATACAGGCGGCGCTTATATTGAAAAAGGGCCGACGGTGCTCTACATCCGGAGCGAGGGTCTCGTGGGTGGTATGGCCGATCTGGAGAATATCGTGTTGCGCAGCGAGCCGGGTCACGCACCCGTGCGCATACGCGACGTGGCTACGGTGGGTACCGGATCAGCCACCCGCTACGGCGCGGTGTGCTACAATGATCAGGGCGAGGTACCTGGTGCCATCGTCATGATGCTGAAGGGAGAAAATTCTTCCATTGTCATCAAAAGCGTGAAGGAGAAAATTGCGGCCATTCAGAAGACCTTGCCGGAGGGGGTAGTCATCGAGGCCTTTCTCGACAGAACCAAGATGGTGAACAACGCCATTTCTACCGTGGAAACCAATCTGCTGGAAGGTGCTCTCATTGTGGTACTGGTACTGGTATTTTTTCTGGGTAATTTCCGCTCAGGCCTGATTGTGGCCTCGGTCATTCCGCTTTCCATGCTCTTTGCTGTCATTCTGATGAATTACTTCGGCGTGGGCGGCAATCTGATGAGCCTGGGTGCCATAGACTTTGGTCTTATTGTTGACGGGGCAGTTATTGTGGTGGAAGCCATTATGCACCAGATATCCCACAGCAAGCACTTCAAGGAGGTGAATCGCCTTTCACAGCGTCAGATGGATGAAGAGGTACATCACGCGTCGTCGAGAATCATGAATGCAGCCGTATTTGGCCAGATTATCATTCTCATCGTGTATCTGCCCATCCTGTCGCTCGAGGGAATTGAGGGGAAGATGTTCAAGCCCATGGCACAAACGGTCAGTTTTGCCATTCTGGGAGCATTTATACTCTCGCTTACCTATGTGCCGATGATGAGTGCACTTTTCATCAACAGGCATATTTCACACAAAAAAACACTCAGCGACAAGTTGATGGAACGTCTGGAGCGCTGGTATCAGCACATCCTGGAGCGTATCCTGAACTTCCCCAAAATGGTCATCGGCGTATCGGTGGCCCTGCTTGCTGTTTCATTGTATATTCTGTCAACCCTCGGCGGCGAGTTTATTCCCGAACTGGAAGAGGGCGACTTCGCCGTGGATACGCGGGTACTGACCGGCAGCAACCTCACCACCACGATTGAGGCTACGCAACAGACTGCGGGTATTCTGCTGAAAAATTTCCCCGAAGTGGAAAAGGTAGTCACCAAAATCGGCAGCGGGGAAATTCCGACTGACCCCATGCCCATTGAAGCGAGCGACATGATGGTTATTCTGAAGGACAAGAAAGAATGGACTTCCGCAAAGACCTTCGACGAGCTGGCGGAAAAAATGAGCGCCAAAATAGCGGAGATACCGGGCGTAACTGCCGGTTTCCAGTTTCCGGTGCAGATGCGTTTCAACGAACTCATGACCGGCGCCCGCCAGGATGTTGTTTGCAAGATTTTCGGTGAAAATCTGGATACGCTTGCCGTATATGCCCAAAAACTGGGTGACCTGTCGAGAACAGTGGAGGGCGCCACCGAATTTTATGTAGAGGCGGTGAACGGTATGCCGCAGGTGGTCATTCGCTACAACCGGGATGCCATGGCGCAGTACGGACTTGATGTGGAAACAATCAATAATACCGTGAACGCCGCTTTTGCCGGTGCGGTGGCCGGAAAAGTGTTCGAGGGTGAACGCCGTTTCGACCTCGCCGTGCGCGTACAGGGCGAGGCTCGTCGTACCCTGAAAGATGTACAGAACCTGCCCGTCGCTACCTCCGGCGGTGCGCAGATTCCACTCAGTCAGGTGGCCTCGGTAGAGGAAATCGAAGGTCCCAGCCAGATTCAGCGGGAAGATACCAAGCGCCGCATCGTGGTAGGCTTTAACGTGCGCGGTCGCGATGTACAGAGCATCGTAAGCGAACTGCAGCAGAAAGTGGAGCGTGAAATCAAACTGCCTCCCGGTTACTATATCACTTACGGGGGGGCTTTCGAGAACCTGCAGGCCGCTAGAGAGCGACTGACGGTGGCCGTACCGGTGGCGCTGCTGCTTATTTTCCTGATGCTGTACTTTGCGTTCGGGTCTGTCAGGCAAGGCATCCTGATTTACTCTGCCATTCCGCTGTCGGCTATTGGCGGCATTGTAGCCCTCTGGATGCGCGGCATGGCGTTCAGTATTTCCGCCGGCGTGGGCTTCATCGCACTCTTTGGCGTGGCGGTGCTGAATGGTATCGTGCTCATTTCGGAGTTCAACCGCCTGAAAAAGGAGGGCTGGGATGATCTGCGCCGCATCGCCATGATGGGTACGAAAATCAGGCTCCGTTCCGTACTGATGACCGCCCTGGCGCCATCACTCGGATTTATTCCCATGGCTTTCAGTATGGGCGCGGGCGCTGAAGTGCAGCGTCCGCTGGCTACGGTGGTTATCGGCGGTATTGTTTCTGCGACCCTGCTAACCCTGTTTGTGCTGCCGCTGCTCTATGTTTACTTCAATTCTCCGATTGAGAAGCCGCATAAAAAACGGAAACACAAACATCATACAACGGTGATTCTGCTGGTGTTCGCCGCTTTGACGCAACTTGGAGCCCAGGAGCGGATCAGCCTTGAAAAGGCTGTCAATACGGCCTGGGACAACAACCCGGATGTCCGTTCGGCACAATTGAATGCACAGTATTACGAAACCCTGAAGGGCAGCTGGCGCGATATTGCCAAAACGGACTTCAACATAGAGCTCGGACAGTTCAACAGTTATCAGTTCGACAACAAACTGGGTATTTATCAGGGATTCGCAGCGCCGGGCGTGTATAAAAATCAGCGCCGGGTGCTTGCCGAGAATCACCTCGCTGCAGAGGCGGGTACACAGGATGCCCGCCGTCGTCTGCGTACAGAGGTGGGCTTGCTCTATTACGAATATCTGTTCCTGTTGGAAAAACAGCGGGAATTACAGCGGGCCGACAGTATCTTCGGACTGTTTGAAGAAAGAGCCACTCTCCGTTTCCGGCAGGGTGAACAGAATATCCTGGAGCTGAACAGCGCACAACTGCAGCACCGTCAGGCGAGTCAGCAGCTTTTCCTGGTTCAGAGAGATGTGGAAAGAGTGTTGTGGCAATTCAATACCCTGCTTAATGCCGGAAGTGTTTATGTGCCTGCACCGGAATCTCCCTCACTGCCAGCCGGCCTGCTGATGCCCGCGGATACCGCAAAACTGTCTTTCATGCCTTCCCTGGAGATTCGCAGACGGCAGCTGGCCTCGGTACAGTGGCAAAAAGAACTTGAAAAGGCCAGAAATCGCCCCGAATTTACGGTCGGAATCACCAACCAGAGTGTCATCGGATTTCAGGTGGTGAACAATCAGGATCGCTATTTTGACGGATCAAACCGGTTCTGGTATCTGGGTGGCGGTATCTCGGCACCACTGTTTACCAAAGCGCAGCGCGCGCGCGTGGCTGCGTGGGACGTGGAAATCAGGAAACAGCAGAATGCCCTCGCCTGGGCGCAGAAACAGGTTGCTTCGGAGTTTGAAATAGCCCGACGAGCCGTCATGACCGCCCGCGAAAGTCTCGAATTTTATGAAAAACAGGCACTTCCTGCCTCCCGGAGTATCATTCAGGCGGCTGATGCGCAGCTGGCTGCCGGAGAAATTGATTACCTGCAGTGGGCAATGCTCGTCAGGCAAAGTCTGGAAACCTCGCAGCAGTATCTGGAAACCAAAAACAACTATCACCAGGCCTTCATACGCCTCCAACAATTCGATCGTCAATGAAATATCTGATTTGCACCATAGCCGTCCTGTCTTTCCTTGCCTGCGGCGGCAAACAACAGGACCAACAGTCTGCCGGGACTGAAACTCCCCCTGAAACGCATGTATCGCTGTCGAAAGAACAGTTGCAGAATGCGAAATTGGAAACCGGTATGGCCGAAAAGGGTGACATTTCCTCCACCCTCCGGCTGAGCGGCACCATAGATGTTCCCCCGCAGAACATGGTCAGTGTGAGCTTTCCGCTGGGTGGTTACCTGAAGTCCACCAGACTCCTCCCGGGCATGCGCGTGCGCAAGGGCGAGGTGCTGGCCGTTATGGAGGATGCCCAGTTCATTCAGCTTCAGCAGGAATATCTGCTCACAAAATCCAGACTTGCTCTCGCCGAATCCGAATTTCAGCGCCAGCAAACCCTGAACGCCGGAAAGGCCGCCAGCGACAAGGTGCTGCAACAGGCCAAAAGCGAGTTTGAGACCCAGCGAATCACACAACGCGCCCTCGCGGAAAAGCTCCGGCTGATCGGACTTGATCCGGAAAAACTGTCGGAAGAAAATTTATCGCGCACGGTGAACGTTTACTCTCCCATCAGCGGTTACGTGGCCAAAGTGGATGTCAATATCGGAAAATACACGGCCCCGACGGACGTGCTTTTCGAACTGGTTAATCCGGAAGACATACACCTGAACCTCACCGCCTTTGAAAAGGATGTGCAGCAACTGGCCATCGGCCAACCGGTTACAGCCTGGACGAACGACAATCCGGAGAAGAAATATTCGGCCGCCATTATTCTGGTCGGGAAAAATCTGGATGAAAACCGTTCGGCAGAGGTACACTGTCACTTCGACCGCTACGACGAGAAGCTGCTGCCGGGCATGTATATGAACGCGGAGGTGTCGGTGAAATCGCAGAATGCGTGGGTTGTACCCGAAGCCGCTGTGGTCCGCTGGCAGAACAAACACTACATCTTCATTGAAAACGGAGAGGGCGTGTTCGAAATGGCCGAGGTCAATCCGGGAATCACGCAGGAAGGAAAAATTCAGATCACGCCTGCTGTTGATATTGCCGGAAAGAAAATTGCACTCACCAATGCCTACACGCTGCTGATGAAACTGAAAAATCAGGCTGAAGAATAAGATTGAGCTACCTGAACCAGATAAAACACATAGCCGGAATCTTCTGGAACGCCCTGAGAGCCTTTGTGCGCCGCAGGCCGGGTACCGCTTTTTTTCTGGCGGTGCTCGGCCTGCTGTGGCTGCTGTGCCTGCCCCGACCGCTGTTCAACGAGCCGCTTTCTGTGGTGGTGGAAGACCGGAACGGCGAACTGCTCGGCGCCCGAATTGCTGCCGACGGACAATGGCGATTCCCGGAGGTGGACACACTCCCTGAGAAATATGCCGCCTGTGTGGTGGCCTTTGAGGACCGCCGCTTCTACTGGCAACCCGGCGTTGATCCGGTGAGTCTGGTGCGCGCCCTGTGGCAGAACCTGACTGGTGGCCGGGTGGTGAGCGGAGGAAGTACGCTCACCATGCAGGTTATCCGGATGGTGCGTGGCAATCCGGGCCGTACTGTTCCGGAGAAACTTGTCGAGATGTTCATGGCCACCCGCCTGGAGCTCACCCGTTCCAAAGAAAATATTCTCGCTCTGTACGCCTCACACGCGCCGTTCGGGGGCAACGTCGTGGGTATAGAAGCCGCCTCTTGGCGGTATTACGGCAAGCGACCGGCCCTGCTCAGCTGGGCCGAAGTGGCCACCCTCGCGGTGTTGCCGAACAGTCCGGCCATCATACACCCCGGCCGGAACCGGGATGCGCTGCTTGCCAAGCGGAACCGTCTGCTCGACCGCCTGCGCGAGTCGGGTGCCATCAGTGAAGATCAGTGCTTTTATGCCAAAGAGGAACCGCTTCCGGAAGCCCCTCTGCCGCTGCCCCAACTGGCCCCGCACCTGCTCGACCGGATGGCACAGACTGAAAATACAGGCGGGAAGGCCCGTTTCAGAACCTGTATTGACCGGCAAATGCAGGAAAGAGTGAATGAAATACTGATCCGGCGGCAGGAGAACTACCGCGGAAATGGAGTGTATAACCTGGCAGCAGTCATTCTCGATGTGCCTACCGGTGAAGTGCTGGCATACGCGGGAAATGTTCCGGGCTGCGGAAAAGAACACAGCGAATCGGTGGATGTCATCCGGGCGCCCCGCAGCACCGGCAGTATTCTGAAGCCCTACCTGTACGCGCTCGCGCTCGAGAGCGGCGATATTCTCCCGTCGAGTCTGCTGAAAGACGTCCCCACACAGTTGGGGCAATACCGTCCCGAGAATTACTATGAGACGAATGATGGCGCTGTACCCGCTCGAAGAGCACTGATACGCTCCCTGAACGTCCCTTTTGTGCTGCTCCTGCAGGATTACGGGCTGGAAAAATTCCATTACAACCTGCAGCGGCTCGGGCTCTCCACCCTGAGCAAACCGCCGGATTATTACGGCTTGTCGCTCATTCTGGGCGGTGCAGAGGCCAACTTGCTGGATATCACCAATACGTATGCCTGCATGGGTCGGTCGCTGGGTGCCTTTTACGACCGCGACGGGCGCTATGCTGCTGACGACTTCAGAAAACCCCTGTTCTTATACCAGTCGCCCGTCAAAAAGAGCAGGAAATCCCTGGCAGAGCACAGCGATCTGCTTTCCGCCGGATCAATCTGGTTTGCGTTCGAGGCGATGCGGGAAGTGGAGCGGCCGAACAGCTCGGGGGAGTGGGAGATGTTCCGCGCCGGACAACCGGTGGCATGGAAAACAGGTACCAGTTTCGGTTTTCGCGATGCGTGGGCGGCCGGTGTGACTCCGCAGTACGCCGTGGGAGTGTGGGTAGGCAACGCCGACGGGGAGGGAAGACCCGGGCTCATTGGTGTTGAGTTCGCAGCGCCCGTGCTGTTCGAGATATTCGACCAGCTTTCGTCAGATATGCGCTGGTTCGATCCGCCCTATGATGACATGAAGCAGGTACCGGTATGCCGTAAAAGCGGTATGCTGGCAGGCCCGTACTGTGAATCTGACACAGCCTGGATACCTGCAAGTGGTACCGGCTCCGGCGTTTGTACCTACCATCAGATGCTTCACCTGGACGCCTCGGGG
>JAJTFM010000105.1:0-2972 GCA_021298575.1 Saprospiraceae bacterium
ATACATTTCATTCCTGTTTCAGCCCTGAAAGGCGATAATATTGTGAACAGGTCGGAAAATATGCCCTGGTATCAGGGTTCCACCTTGCTGTATTACCTCGAAAACGTTCACATAGGTAGTGACGAAAACCTGATTGATCCCCGTTTTCCGGTTCAGTATGTGATTCGTCCGCTCACCGATGCTCACCACGACTACCGCGGGTATGCGGGCAGGGTAGCCTCGGGTATTTTCAGAAAGGGTGATGAGGTGCTGCTGCTGCCATCCGGCTTCACAACCCGCATCCGCCGCATTGACACGTACGACGGGGAGCTGGAAGAAGCCGTACCACCCATGTCGGTTACCTTGCTCCTGGAAGATGATTTTGACCTCGGAAGGGGAGACATGATTGTTCGGGAACACAATAAACCCGAAGTCACGCAGGATATTGAGGTCATGATCTGCTGGTTCAGCGACCGTCCGCTGCAGCCGAACGGAAAATACATACTGAAACATACAGGCAGTGAAGTGCGCTGTATCATCAGGGAGGTGCGGTACAAGCTCGATATCAATACCCTGAGCAGAAACCAGCACGACCTGAACATCGGCATGAACGATATTGCACGCGTGTTCCTTCGCACAACCAGACCCCTTTTCACGGACAGCTACCGGAAGAACAGAACCACCGGCAGCCTGATACTGATTGATGAAGCCACCAACGAGACTGCCGGCGCCGGCATGATCATTTAATCATTTCTGATGAATAAAATCCCGTTTTCTCAACCGCTTATAGATGAGGATGTTGTTGCCGAAGTGCTCGACAGCCTCGTCAACACAGGCTGGCTTACCTCGGGTCCGAAGGTAATGGCACTGGAGGCGGAAGTCCGCGCATATACGGGTGCGCAGGCAGTCGTGTGCGTGAACTCCTGGACATCGGGTGCCATGCTCGCGCTGAAATGGTTCGGCGTTGGTCCGGGCGACGAGGTGATCATTCCCGCCTACACGTATGCTGCAACGGCGCTTTGTGCCCTGAATATTGGTGCCAGTGTGGTTATGGTGGATGTGCTCGACGACTTCACCCTCGATCCGGCTCAGCTGGAAAGGGCCATCACGCCCCGCACCAAAGCCATAATACCGGTAGATCTGGGGGGCTGGCCCGCCGATTACGAACGTATCAGGGATATACTTGAAGATGAATCCGTACGCTCACGGTTTATTCCAGCCACGGTTGCTCAGGAAAAGCTTGCCCGGCCGCTTATACTGGCTGATGCAGCTCATTCCATCGGGGCGCTGTACAAGGGACTGAAATCGGGTACCTGTGCAGATCTTACCGTTTTATCATTCCATTCTGTGAAAAATATCACCACCGGAGAGGGTGGGGCAGTCTGTTTGCAGCTCCCGCCGCTATTTGAACCGGAAGTGGAATATCGTTTTATGAAACTATATTCATTGAACGGACAATCCAGAACAACCTACGAAAAGAATATACCCGGCGACTGGCGCTACGACATCGTGGAGCAGGGACTGAAGGTGAATATGCCCGACCTGAGTGCTGCGGTCGGACTGGCGCAGATCAGGAAATACGACCAGCAGTTGTTACCTGAAAGATTTGAGCTGTTCAGGCTATATCAGGAGTTACTCGGTACGAACGACCGGATGCTGTTGCCTATTTTACAAAGCGAGTCCGGAACGTCCTCCTCGGCGCACCTCTTCCTGCTCAGAATAGACGGCATGACCGAACCGGAGCGCGACAGAATCATCGCTGACATGGCGCAAGAAGGTATCGGACTGAACGTACACTACATCCCGCTGCCGATGATGACCCTTTTCCGGAACCTGGGGTTCAGGATGGAGGATTATCCGAATACCCTGCGCCTGTACAGAAACGAAATCACCCTGCCGCTCTACAACGGACTCACACCAGACAGTGTGCGGATGGTCTGCGACAAAATGCATCAGTACACCGGCTGATATGAAAGCGTATCCCTTCCTCAAGCGCGGTGCCGATGTGGTAGTTGCCCTGCTGTTGCTGACCCTGTTTCTGCCGCTTTTCATCCCGCTGACGCTGGCCCTTCGCTGTACCGGGGAAGGAGAGGTGTTTTACCGGCAGGAGCGAATAGGTTACCGGCAGCGCCGCTTTCGTATCTGGAAATTTGCCACCATGCTTCGCGACAGTCCGAACATGGGCTCCGGCTGCCTGACCCTTCGCAACGACCCCCGGGTGACACCCCTGGGCAGATACCTGCGCCGCAGCAAGCTCAACGAGCTGCCCCAGATTATGAACCTGCTCACCGGAGAGATGACCCTCGTGGGCCCGCGTCCGCAAACCTGGACCGATTTCAGCGCCTACAGTCCGGAGTTTCAGGATATCATCAGTCGCGTAAAACCGGGCATCACCGGTATCGGCAGCATCATCTTCCGTGATGAGGAAGCCCTGCTCTCGGTACCCGGGCGCGATCCGAGGCAGTTTTACAATGAGCATATAGTACCCTACAAAGGAATGGTGGAAGCCTGGTACCAGCAGCGCATGTCCGTATCCACCGACCTGAAGATATTATTTATGACCGTCTGGGTAGTCCTCCGCCCGAAATCAGACATCTATTACTGGTTCTTTCCAGACCTGGGCCGCCTGCCGGAGGAATTGAAACAGGCTGATTGAGATTTCGGAGTCTTTCCGGGGTTTTCAATCGTGATTCAACCGCCGAAAATCAGACCGGCCAAAATCCAATTAATAATTTTAGTGGACAACCACACAGTCAGGAGTGCCAATTAGTAAATGGATGATTGCCGTTCGGAACGGTTATCGTACATTTTCCCGCTGAAAGGTCGCCTGAGTAGCAAGCGGCCGTTTAATCAAAGCGGCATGAAAAACACGATTATCACACTCCTCTTCCTCGCGTGCGCCTGCGCGCCCGCCAATGCGCTCGCTCGCAAGCGTGCCCTGGTCGTGGGGGTGAGCAATTATGTGCCCGGTAGCGGATGGTCAAGTCTCAACG
>JAJTFM010000105.1:3019-12757 GCA_021298575.1 Saprospiraceae bacterium
GTTGCTGTAAAAGACGCGCTGTTGTTTCAGGGGTTCGCAGCTGCCGATATAGTGGTACTCGAGGACGCCGCCGCCACCCGCGATGGAATCATTGCGGCGCTGAATAAACTGCAGATATCCTCCGCTCCCGGCGATCTGGTTTATTTTCACTTCTCGGGCCACGGACAGCAAATGTGGGATGCCAGTGGCGATGAAATTGACGGATATGATGAAAGTATTGTTCCCTATGATGCGTACAGCTATTACAATGCTATCGGTTACAAGGGTGAAAAACATATTTCAGACGAAGAGCTGGGCGGTTTTTTCCGTGAAATCAGGACAAAACTGGGTAACAAGGGGCAATTGATTGTACTGCTGGACTCCTGTCACAGCGGCACCGGCCTGCGTGGAATGGGTAAGGCGCGTGGTACAGCCAGCATCATGGCCTCCGACAGCTGGATCAAATCGCACGAGAAATCGGCAAGGGAGGGCGATGTATCAATGTCCGAGCAGGAAGTACAGGAGATATTGGCTCCCTTTGTGGCATTTTTTGCCTCCGATGCCGGTGAGATGAACTATGAAATTACAAGCGTTGATAAACAGATGGGGCCACTCACGGCGGCATTTGTCAAGGCCTTCAGCAAGGTAAACGAGGGCAGCACCTATAGCGGATTGTTTGACAAAATCAGAAACGAGATGGCGGTTACTTCCACGCGTCAACACCCCCGCGCTGAGGGCTACCTCGACAGGTTAGTGCTGAATGGCGCCTTTGTCGCTGTCAAACCTTATTATTCTGTTAGCATATCCGAAAATGAACTGGTGCTGAACAGCGGCTGGCTGCAAAACTTGAACTCAGGATCCAAAGTGGGTTTTTACCCCGCGGAAACACGCGATTATCTGAAGGTAAAGCCCCTGGCAACCGGTATTATTACGACCAGTGAGCCAATGAGGAGCATCGTAACTGCCGACAAGCCCGCTTCCACGCTGAAAGGAACCTGGGCATACATACTGGAACAGTCGCCCGGCGATATGCATCTGAACGTCAGGCTGGACATCAGAGATACCACCCTGCGCCGGAAACTCACGGACGAAATCAAAAAGAATAAAGTGTTCGGATTTGATGAAGAAGCCGATTGCTACCTGTACCAGAATATACGAGGAGATTCAGTCTGGCTGGGCGACAGGCAGAATGCTGTTATTAACCGATTCCCGGCAAAATCATTCGGAGTAGAGACCCGAATTGTCTATTCCATGGAAAAACTTGCCCGGACCACCTATCTCCGAAAACTGGATTTCTCTGAGGTTACCAACTTTACATTCACCCTTGAATTAGTACCGGTAGATACCACAAAAGACGGAAAAGTAGCTCAAATCCTGCCACCACTCAAGCGAGACAAGACCGGAAATTTTGTAATCACGGAGGGAGCCCCCTTTGTCATCCGGGTGAAAAATCAGGGCGATGAGGCCGGCTTTTTCAACGTCCTGGATATAGATCCGCAGAATAACGGAAACGTGATAGCTCCCTGGTTCGACTCTACAGAAAGTGCCGATGATTTTGAGCTCAATCCGGAGCAGGAGCTGATTCTTCCGCGGGATGGCAGCTACTATAAAGCCACCCCTCCGTTTGGAATCGAAACTATCAAACTGATTGTCACTGATCAGGTAGTTGATTTGCGCAAGACATTCAACTCAAGAGGTCCGGATAGAGGAGCGGTATCTCCTTTTGAAAGAATGATGGCCAGTATTTTCTACCCTGAAGATTCGGCAACCCGGGGAGAAAATACCATGCCCCCTTCATCGCTGGGAGTGTTTACCCTGAATGTGACAGTTGTTCCGAAAAAAGTGGTGAGCAAGCCGTGATTTTTCTGTCTTAGTGGAATTTTTTTGTAAAATTCAGCGTTGAAACGGAATAAATGCTTCTCCTTCAAAAGCAATAACATTAAAAATAAACAGTATGATCAAACAGCTCTTCTTCTCGTCCATCCTGATGTTGTCGCTCTGCACATCTGCAACTGCCCAGGATTTGCATGTTTACTACGATGTTTTCCTCGACTCGGTATGGTTCAAGAAGGATGGTGTGAGTACAGAAACACCTGGCGTACGAAAGCGCGATCAGGTTCATTTACATGTTGTGGAGTTCAACAACTACCTGTACAATATCAAAACTGAACAAAAAGAGGTAACCGATGAATCCGGCAAAATAGACCTTCTCAATTCATTTCTCCCGGAATCGGGCAGCGGTGTGGATGGTTTTTTAAAAAACCTGCCGCTCGGTAAACTGGGAGCAGGTTTCTCCGGTATGACTTTGACTGATATGCTGGGCTATATTTCCGGTGAAAAAGACGGTGCTAGCCGCGGAGACCTCGATTTGACATTCAAATCGGCCAGCGAGTATATTGAAAGGCTCACTGTTACGACGGAAGAGATGCATTCGCTTTCCGTACAGATCAGCAATTTGTCCCAAAGAATTTCCGCAGGTACACTCAGCGTGGAATATATAGACAATCTGCTGAAAAGCTACGATCTGCCTCCCTCGGAGATTAAAGTAATGGCAATGGAACACGTGGAACTTATGTTCGGAAGCGATTTTGTAGAGCACCCTACACTGGAAGGCGCACTTTCATGGGTAAATAACATACAGGAATTTCGTGAGAAGTCGGCTCGCCTGAATCAATTGAAGGATAAATGGGACAGGGACAAGCCTGAATTTGACAAGACCGTTCGAAAACTGTCGCTGCTGGCCTCCGAAATGAACGAGGAGGAAAGAAAAGCCCTGAGTGATTTGCAAAACAAAAGGGATGAAGCCAACCTCAGGGATCTTCAGATTTCCAGTTTTACAGACAGTCTGGGCAGGGTGGAAGAAATGGCTGCCAGTGTGACAACTGACAAGCTTGGAGCACTGTACCGCAAGACGCGCGAAGTGAAAAATCATCGCTTCGAACACAACGAGATGTTCAAACCTGTTGGCAGAGAAATGGATCTCGTGTTGAATGTTACTGTCAAAAATGATAAAAAGAACAGTGATACCGACCCGGAAGTATATCGCACCAGAACTGTCAGGGTAACCAACTACGAAGGCTTTAAATACACCATCACCCCGGGTTTCTGCGTGGCGGGCTTCTTCACTCCGCAGAAAAGATACAGTATAGCGCTGAACAACGACAACGAGACCATCATTGCTGAAACCGATGCCGACAAGTTCGCACCGCTGGTAACCACCGCGGTTCAGGTCTATAACGACAGGGGTAAACGCGTAACTCCGGGCGCATTGCTCGGACTCGCCGTGCCGCTCACCCAGAATGGTGGACAGCCACAGTCGCTCAATTTCGTATTGGGTCCCAGTCTGGTAATCGGCAGAGATCAGCGCATCTCCATCAGCCTCGGCCTGATGGGAGGCAAAACCACGCGCTTGTCGCAAGGTGTAACGCCATTCCAGCCCTTCGACTCACAAAACGGCGTGCGGCCCATTCCCACCATTGACAGGTACGAGTTTGGATGGTACTTTGGTGTGACGGGGAATTTGTAGTGGGGCATTCACTGCCTATTCAGAACATTCATTAAAAATCCAAAATACATAACCCCCCCATGCGCCTCCTCCTCTTTCTCCTCCTCCCGCTCTCAACTCTCGCACAGTACAGCGACGATCACTCCTGCCACTTCGCAGTAGCCACCGCCGCCACAGCAACTGCTGAGGATCTGAATGGGTACTCTGTCCCGCTGTACAAGCACGAAACGGTGCGGCAGGTGTATGCAAAACTGTGCCTTGCCGCCGGCGAGAACAACAGACCGCTCCCGGGGTGCAAACTGGTACGCCGGGAGAAATATGTGGCCTCTTTCTCCTTCAAACTCAAGCAGATTACGATTGAAGAAAAGGCATACGACCTGTGCGCCGCCCTCGGGGCCGACAGCCTGAATGCGCTCGCTGCCATGATCTCGCACGAACTGATTCATTTCTATGATCGGCACTCGCATGAGGCCGACGAGAACACGAAAAGAAATCAGGAGTGGGCGGCCGATCTCGAAGGCGGTATTCTCGCTCAGCGAGCAGGTTATCAGGTGTACGGGGTGCAGGCAAAGTTAATTAACAGTGTTTACTCGTCATACGGACTGCCTGCGCTCATGAAGGGTTATCCCTCACAGGATGAACGCGTCAAACTGGCGGAAAAGGTGAGTACGCAGCTCGAGCGCCTCTGGTACCGGTTCAAACTGGCCAACCTGATGACCGTGACCGGCGACTATGACGCTGCCCTCGCTTACTATCAGTCTGTAGCCGATACCTTCCCCTCCCGCGAAATACTGCAAAACCTGAGCACGGTGTATGCACTGCGCGGACTGGAGCACTGGACAAAAATCACGGACGGTGCTCATATTGCCTTCCCGTTTGAACTCGATCCGGAATCGCGTTTGTCGAAGGGCACCAGAGCCATCGAAGATACAATGACGATGGAGCGCATAGAAATGCAGAACAACCTCAATGATGCGCTGAATCTCGCTCAGCAGGCTGTTCAGCTCGACGAAAATTACCTGCCCGCGCGCGTGAACAAGGCCTGCGCCCTCATGCTGCTCGGAAGGTTCGAAGAGGCCGGCAAGGCTGTTAAGGAAATTGACGTTCTGGCTCCTGACGATGATGGACTGCTGTCGCTGCTCCGCGGTAACCTGACTTACCTCGCACGGAAAGCTGACTTCGAGAAAAAAGCCCTCAAACATTGGACGACAGCCCAAAAATCAGGCAATACACTCGCCGTTGCCAATTTGGGCCTGACCAGCAACACAAAAATGAGTACTCCCACCCAGATTACCGGCGAAAAAGAGAAAATGGACGGTTTTCTGATTGACAAATACCTGCTCAATCTGGATATATACGACTATTCCACCGCCGTGCCGGAGGTGAGTACGGTAGCTAAAATCAAAGTGGGTGCTTCGGAGGAAAAACACTTTACCGGTGCCCGGACAAAGGGCCTCAATGCCTCATATATCCTCATAGATTTCGTCAGTGAAAACAGAAAATCGGTTTGGCAGTGCACCCGGCCCGACCACCGGACGGAAACCCTGAACGGTATTTCCATCGGCAGCACCGAACAGGATGTACTCGATAAGTACGGCCCCCCGAGCGGAGTCGTACAAACGCCTCTCGGCCGCTACCTGCTCTATCGGAAATCCATGCTCATTTTCCAGATCGAGAACGGTCGGGTAGGGGAGTGGGTGGTGTATCGGGTGGTGAACAAGTGAATTTTACCGGATAATTAGTTGCACAATGACTTCTGATTACTTTTCTGTTGTGTTTAGAACCTTTTCTGTTCGATTTATCTGCCTGGCAGTATTGCTGTCTACTGCTCTGGCCGCGTATGCACAAAGCAGTTTTGCTGGAACCAGACCGCCGCGAATGGCGGCTGTAGTGGTGGGTGTGTCAAAATATAAATATACAACAAGATACGATCTGCAGTTTGCCGACAGGGATGCCCTTCAATTCTCCAAACTGTTGGGTTGTACTCAAAAGGTCGAAATAGATACCATTATTACGCTTGTAAATGAGAAGGCGACAACAGGCAATTTTGAATCCACGCTGCAGTATTTGGGTCGGCTTGCGGCAGACACCTCTTCGCGAAAAATTGACTATCTGCTCATCTATTTCAGCGGCCATGGCAAGCTGGGGCCTGCAGATGACGACAATGAAGGTTATTTTATTATGCACAACTCGGGAGGGCCTGATGCTGATACCTACGGTTATGCACACAGCAAACTGGTCAAAAAGCTAAGAATATTATTCTCGGGTTGCTCCCGTATCATCATGATTGCCGATGCCTGTCATGCCGGGCGTTTTACAGGCAAAAAAAGTATCAACCTGCCTTTGCTCCAGGAACAGAACAATTTCGTTGCCGAGGAAGACCGGGTGATCGAGATACTGTCGAGCGATGGTGAAAAGGAGTCCTTTGAATCTCCCAACCTGGAACACGGGCTGTTTACTTATTACCTGATCAGGGGCGCTGAAGGGGAGGCCTACAGAAACAATGATGGAGTACCCTCGCTGGAGGCACTGGATAAATACCTGAGAAGCAATATTGATCCGGACAAACAAATACCGGTCTTGAAAGGAGACAAATCGTTTTTCCTGTCTTTCGATACCTGTCTGAATTACGCCCGGATTAATCAGGAGATTATTAAAGAGAAATCCTACGAATCCAAACATAAATCAATACCGGATCAACTTCCGTTCGAAGTCCTCTTCGACAGCCTGCTGACCGCCGGAAATATATGTCTGCCATTCAATTCCTCTGCCTATGCCGTATTAAAACAGGTGAAATCACTTAAAGAATACGCGGGTGTGTACGAGGACATGCGCGCGCGATACATCAGTGCGGTACTTGATGAGGATGTGGAAATTATGTATCGCTACCTGAATCAGGATATGATTCCTTGGCACACGAAATTCGCGGATATTGAAAAGGAGATTCAAATGCAGAAATCAATGCTGGAAATCCTGCGTCCTGAAGATTTGCTTTCAAAGAAAACAGCTGCCCGCTATTTCTACTTCCAGGCCATGGCGTGGTATGAGTATTCTAAATTTGTGAAGGGGAAGGACCGTATCATCCGTTTGAAAAAGGCGGATAAACTAATTACCCGTTCACTTAAAATCAAGCCTGACTCCCCAACGGCCTATTTCTTGCAGTCACAAATTTATCTCGGATTGAATCCTGGCGAAAATGCAAAAAAACGTGCAGATCAGCTTGCCGAAACACGACGGAGAGCACCCGAATGGCGCCTCCCGTACTTGTACGCGCGCGACCGCGCTTCTCTGCAGAAATACAATGCCATTGCTCAGGAATACAGGGAGTTTTCTACACAACCGACACAACAGCCACTCTTGCCAGTCAGTTTGGCAACAGAAACAGGGAAACCCCTCACGCCAGACCAAATAGCCAGAGCGTTTTCAGGAAACGCTCTGCTGGCAGAAGATTTGTACCTGGGGCATGCATTACAATTCAATAATCCCGAAAATGCCTTGAAAAAGCATAGAAAAATGGCTTTTACAGCCTACAAATTGGCAGCTGGAACTATCGGTATGTCGGAACCGTTCTCTCCGGATAATATACCACTCGCCTACGAACTGAACAAGCTGGGCACATCCAATAGTAACGCGGATTTGATGGTTGAACTGGAAATAAATTACGAAAATCAGCTGGATGCAGATACTGTCGTAAGCGATGCTACTTTAGCCCGCTGGGAAGAGCTTCGGGGTATTGAATCTTACACTACAGAAATTACTACTGCAGCTCCCACCGATAGAACTGTACATGATGATTCAGCCTTAAAAGAATTAAAATCTGAACAGGTGTACTCTACTTCAGAAAAAGAATCCAATTCCTTTAATGATCCGTTGGTAGGAAAGTTTGTTCGTGTCAAAGGTGGCACCTTCAGTATGGGATGTACCAGTGAGCAATCCGGTTGCTTCGAAGATGAACAACCTGTCCATCAGGTTACACTCAGTGACTTCTACATCGCCGAAACGGAAGTAACGCAGGCTCAGTGGCAGGCTTTAATGGGAAGTAATCCTTCCTGGTTCAAAGGTTGTGATAATTGTCCGGTGGAAAATGTTAGCTGGGAAGATGTCCAGGAGTTTATCTCACGATTAAATTCCAGGTCATTAAGCCAGAAATACCGTTTGCCGACAGAATCTGAGTGGGAGTACGCTGCGCGCGGAGGAGTGAACAGTCGCGGATATATCTATGCCGGGGGAAAAATGATTGATCAGGTGGGTTGGAGTAACAAAAGTTCAGGTCGTAAAACACAACCTGTTAAAGGCAAAAAGCCTAACGAGTTGGGTATCTACGATATGAGTGGAAATGTTCGGGAATGGTGTTCAGACTGGTATGGCGACTATTCTGCGGAAAGCCAGACGAATCCACAGGGGCCTTCCGAGGGCATCTACCGCGTGAATCGCGGCGGCAGCTGGAACAGCTTTGCCAGGAACTGCCGCGCATCGCATCGCTTCATCAACGGGCCGGACGACCGCGTCAACTATCTCGGCTTCCGCCTCGCCGCTTCCGCCCCCAGGTAGATGGTTTGCCATCAGGCTGACTGTTGAGCCACCCCCTTTTTGCACCTTCAGCCGGCAAGGGCGGGAGCCCGGCAAGGCTGAAAGGCTGCAAAAAGGGGTTGCGCAGGCGTACGCGCAATTCCCCGGTAAAAGCGCACCGCCCAGACTGAGCGCGCTGGTGGTGGGGGTATCCGAGTATAAACACAGCAAAATCAACGACCTGGAGTTCGCCCGCCGGGATGCCGAACAGTTCGCCCGACTGCTCGGCTGCGCCAGTAATGTCAAAGTGGATACGATCATCAAACTGCTCGATGAGGATGCCACAGTCGCCAATATGGATATGGCCCTGAAATATCTCAAGTCGTGTATAGACGACACCACCGGCCGCAAACCCAAATCCGATTACATCGTCCTTTTCTTCAGCGGTCACGGTCAGCTCAGCAGCTTCGATGAAGATAAGGAGGGGTACTTTATCATGCACGACACCGATAATACCTCTTCTCATGATATGGGTTATCCGCACAGGAATATCGTCAAGCTTGTCAAACCCCGCCGGAAGAAGTGCAAGTTTTTGATTATTTCAGATATTGATCACGTCGGAAAAATAACGGGCACGGAAGATATACTCAAAAGTACTCAGTGAGAACGCCAGCCAGCCCCGCGTGGACGAGTCGCTGCAACAGAGTATTTTTACTTTGTATCCAATGAAAGATGAAATCGGCGATGCTGCTGATATCAGAAATGATAATGTAATAAATGGTATTTCCGGCGAGAATATTGAGGAAACCGAAGCAGGGTCGCGTTATAAATTTCTTTTCAAGTTGAATGAAGGCTTTTCCCTCCAATTCAACCCCTGTATGGATTGCTCTTTACATCAAAGGGCGCTATTGTCCGGAAGGAAGGATACGCTTGTCGCAAAGGTGAAGTTACCCGGTGTATCAGACACGCGGTTTGATAGCCTGCTGTACCATGGTCCGCTGTGCAGCGATGACAAGAACTCCGCATACGGGGAACTCCTGCTGGCCAGATCGCGTAATTTGAACTCCGGGGTATATGAGGATATGCGCTCGAGATATATCGAAGCGGTGCTCAGTGAGGATGCTGCCATTATGAACCGCTATCTGAATCAGGATACTGTTCCATGGATTTCCAAATTCGCAGATATCGAAAAAGAAATACTGTTGCACAAGTCTCTGTTGGATCTGCTCCGTCCGGATGAATTGATATACCGTTGGGTAGCTGCCCGTTATTATTTTTTTCAGGCGTTTTCGTGGTATGAAAACGCTCTGTTGGTTGTGAATCCGGAAAGAACTATCCGCCTGAATAAGGCATTAAAACTGATTGAACAGTCGCTGGAATACAAGCCCGACTCACCTGCAGCTTTTCTTCTGAAGTCGCAGGTGCTCGATATTCTTCAAGATTAGTTGGGTCCGGGTGCGTTAACTGCCTGACTGGTATCGGGTGGTGGATCTCAACCCAATGGTTTTCGGACAATGGATCGCTTGTTGCCAAGGTGTCGCAACGCTATTCTCTGTCCTAAAATCGGGTTCATCCCCGATTCCTTGATAAAATCGTATTTTGCTGAAAATCAAGCTTATGAAACAAATTGTCCTCTTCCTCTACCTCACCCTGCACGCATGCGCGCAGGCGTACGCGCAATTCCCCGGCAAAAGCGCACCGCCCAGACTGAGCGCACTGGTGGTGGGGGTATCCGATTATAAACA
>JAJTFM010000106.1 GCA_021298575.1 Saprospiraceae bacterium
ATGCCTTCAGGCGTTTGCCATTCTTCATGCCGCCACAGTATTCATCGGAGTAGATAAACTCCTCTACAGGCACATTCAGTTCAATCTCGTAAACACCGGGGCGGTTGATATTGCCGCTGGCGGAGATGAGCTTGGTACCTGTTGACCTTCCGAGACCGATTTTGGCATATTCGTCGCCGCCGTCGTTGATGATGGGCACTACCGCAGCGATTGTTTCCACATTATTTACCACCGTCGGGCTCTGCCAGAGGCCTTTCACGGCCGGGAATGGCGGTTTGATACGCGGATTGCCGCGCTTGCCCTCCAGGCTCTCGAGAAGCGCAGTCTCTTCACCGCAGATATAGGCACCTGCGCCGATATTGACATACATGTCGAGGTTATAGCCCGTTCCGAGGATATTTTTGCCCAGCCAGCCGGCGTTGTAAGCCTCTGCGATAGCCTTTTCGAGGATAAAGAGAATCCAGGAGTATTCCCCGCGTATATATATGTAGGAAGTATTGGCGCCCAGCGCATAGGAGGCAGTAATCATGCCTTCCACGAGCAGGTGCGGAATCTTCTCCATGAGATAGCGGTCCTTGAACGTACCGGGCTCGCTTTCGTCGGCGTTACAGACAAGATAGCGTGGCACACCTTCCGGTTTTGCCAGAAACGACCACTTCATTCCGGTGGGGAAGCCGGCGCCGCCACGGCCGCGAAGGCCGCTTTTCTTCACCTCCTCCACCACTTCGTCGGGAGTCATGGTTTTGAGCGCTTTTTCCACGGAGCGGTAGCCACCGTGTTTGCGGTACACCTCGTAGGTGCTGATGCCCTCAACATGGGCGTGTTCGAGTAGAAGTTTTCTTGCCATATTGTTTATTTCACTCCGTCTCTTTGTCAAATTCTGTCTGGAGATCAGCCATCACCTTTTCCGGTGTCATGACAGCACATTCAAAATCAGGCGTCGGGAAAACTCCTACCTTGATTTTCTGTTCTGCCATATCCTCAAGCCATTCCATAAATTCATACAGATCGAGCGGCTCGACCTTGTACTCTTCACCGAACTCGCCCTGTTCGTAAAAAAGCTCGGCGAATTCGCGATGCGGGAAAACAGGCAGTACATCTGTGTTATCCAGATCGTCTTCGAGCATCATCCAGCCCTCCTCGTCAGCCATACCCCACACTTCTTCCAGTTCGGCGACCGTGCGGATGAAGTATTTGTACCTGCTTTCGGGTTTGCGGGCGAGAATCTCGTCAATTTTATTTTTTGTCAGTTGTTCCATGTCGGGTTCAGTGCATCTTCCAGGTGCCTTTATTGATTTTGCCTGCACGGCAGTCTTCAATAAACTGGTCAATTTTCGAGTCGGTGAGATGTTCGTGATAGAATTCGCCCACCTGCATCATGGGAGCGTATCCGCAGGCACCCAGACACTCGACCTGTTTGATGGTGAACATTCCGTCGGGTGTAGTTTGGTTTTTGCCGATACCGAGTTTGTGCTTTGTATATTCTATGATACGTTCGGCGCCTTCGATAGCACATGGGCCCGTATGGCAGAACTCAAGTACATACTTGCCCACCGGCGCCAGATTGAACAGGGCGCTTTTGTGCCTGCCCTCGGGATATTTATTAAACAGACCCAGTACCTCGGCCCTGGCGGCTTCAGAATATTTGAAAGGTGTGTCGGTATTCAGATTCGGGTGCATTCTGCAATTTTTTGAAAAAATACTGAATCTTTTTGATGCTTCCGGCAGTTTATGCGTCGAGTTCGCCGGCTATCACATTCATGGAGCTCATCGTGAGAATGGCATCGGAGAGCAGCGATCCCCTGATCATTTCGGGATAGGCCTGATAGTAAATGAAGCAGGGACGGCGGAAGTGGAGCCTGTACGGCGTACGGCCTCCATCGCTGACGAGGTAGAACCCGAGTTCGCCATTGCCACCTTCCACGCAGTGATACACTTCACCAACCGGTATCGGGGTTTCCTGCATCACCACCTTGAAGTGATAAATGAGTGCCTCCATCTTGGTATAAACGTCCGGTTTTTCCGGCAGATAAAAAGCAGGTACATCAGCGTGGTAAGGGCCTTCCGGCAGGTTGTCGTATGCCTGGTGAATAATGCGGAGACTCTGGCGAATCTCCTCCTGACGCACCATAAAGCGGTCGTAGGTATCGCCCTGGGTGCCGATGGGCACAATGAAGTCGAAGTCTTCATAACTGCTGTACGGGTTCATTACGCGGATATCGTAATCAACACCGGCAGCGCGCAGGTTGGATCCGGTAAAGCCATATTCCATGGCGCGTTCGGCGGAGATAGGTCCGGCACCGATACAGCGGTCCATGAAGATACGGTTGCGCTCGAGCATATTGTTGAATTCCTCAAACCTGGCCGGGAATCCGCTGAGGAAATCGCGCAGTTTGGTGTGGAAAGCAGGAGTAAAATCGCGTTCCATACCGCCGATACGGCCGATATTGGTTGTCAGGCGGGCGCCGCATACCTCCTCGAACATTTCATAGATACGCTCGCGCTCCTGGAACATGTAAGTGAAGCCGGTGAGCGCACCAGTATCCACACCGATTACCGAATTACACACCAGGTGGTCGGCGATACGGGAGAGCTCCATGATAATCACGCGCATGTACTGCGCGCGCTTCGGAATCTCGCAGTTGATCAGCTTTTCGACCGTCATGTGCCATCCCATATTGTTGATAGGGGAAGAGCAGTAGTTCAGTCGGTCGGTAATGGGCGTAATCTGGTTGTAGGGCCTTCTTTCGGCGAGTTTCTCGAAAGCACGGTGTATATAGCCGATAGTCGGCTCGGCGCTGACGATTTTTTCGCCGTCCATTTTCAGGACGTTCTGGAAGATACCGTGGGTAGCGGGGTGAGTCGGACCCAGGTTGAGTGTGGCGAGTTCCCCGTCCAGATTATCGAGGGATGAGAAATATGATTGGACTTGCATTGCAGCCTGGGTTAGTCAATTAATCTCGTTTCGAAGGACTGTCCGTAGTGACCATCGCGACCGAAGTAGCGATCATCTTTATCGGTACGGGTTCCGTCTTCCAGTTTATATTCCTTGCGCATCGGGAATGCATCCAGATCGTCCACATTCAGGATACGGCGCAGGTCGGGGTGGCCAGTAAATATGATTCCAAAGAAGTCGTACTCCTGACGTTCCATCCAGTTGGCTGTTGCCCACAGATTGGTAACAGTTGGTACACTTTCATCGGCAGCGGGGAAGAAAAACTTTACCCGGATGCGGATATTTTTGATCCAGTTGTGCAGGTGATAGATAACCCCCAGCTCCTGTCCGGCGTTATCAGGGTAGTGAATACCGCAGAGGCTGGTCAGGAAGTTGAAGCCGAGTTGTTCATCGTCGCGAAGCAGTTGCAGGAGGTTCCACACCTGTTCGCGGGTGGTATGTATATTGACAATGCCATCAATTGCTGTATCATGAGAGGTGACAGCGCCTGGCATTTTCTGTTCGATTCGCTCGAGAATGAGTTCGTACATGACTGTATTTCGATTGGGTTAACCGCCGATCTGGTATTTGTCGAGCAGGTGCTGGTACTCCGGAGAGTAGCGGCGACGCATGGTTTCATGTTTGACGAGTTCCTGAATTTTCAGAACACCGTCAATAATCTGTTCAGGGCGTGGCGGGCAACCGGGCACATAAACATCCACGGGAATGACCTTGTCTATACCCTGCAGGACGGAATACGTGTCGAAGATACCACCGGAACAGGCGCAGGCACCCACGGACAGCACCCATTTGGGTTCGGCCATCTGGGTGTAAACCTGTTTCAGGATGGGGGCCATTTTTTTCGAAATAGTACCCATGACCATCAGCAGGTCGGCCTGACGGGGAGAGAACGAGAGACGTTCCATACCGAAACGGGCGAGGTCGTAGTTGGCACCCATAGTCGCCATAAATTCAATACCACAGCAGGAGGTAGCGAACGGGAGCGGCCAGATAGAGTTGGCCCTTGCCAAACCGAGTACTTTTTCAACGGTGGTGAGCTGGTAGCCCTCCCCCATGTAACCCTCCAGCACTTCTGCTTTACTGATCGTTGGTGCGCTCATAGATCTGTTTTTGTTCTTTTAGCGGTTAATGGATGGTTTACTTGTCCCATTCAAAAGCTCCCTTGCGAAGCACATAATAGAATCCGACGAGGAATACTGCCACGAACATCAGCACGGCGAGGAAGCCCTGTTGTCCCATGCCATTCTCCTTGAAAAACTGAAAATTGACAGCGTAAGGATAAAAGAAAATTACCTCTACGTCGAAGAGAACGAAAAGGATCGCCGTCATGAAGTACTTGATGGACACCGGAATACGGGCATTACCCTGTACTTCAATACCGCACTCAAAGTTCTCGTCTTTCTTCTTTCCGTGGCGACGGGGCCCCAAACGGGGAACTAAAATTAACACGAGTGCCACAAAAGCAGCGGCTACGAGCCCCTGAATAAGTATGGGAATGTATTGTGATGGTTCCATCTGTTCCGATTTTGCTTTGTTATTTAACGAATCAAAGTCAAATGAGTTCGAAATTTCATCCGAGAATCCTTATCCTTTGCCAAAAGCGGCGCAAAGGTACCAAAAAGGGTTTCAATATTGGTATTAATAATGGGTGTTTAGACTGGTTATGTATAACAATCAGTCGGCCAGCGGCATACATCTTTCTCCCAGCAGGATATATCCCTCTCCGCTTTCGGGGCAAATCGCTTTCCCGTCTTCAAACGACAGCCGGTGACCAAGCCTGCTCACCCATCCTGCCTGCCGGGCCGGAATGCCGGTCACCAGGGCATAGTCGGGTACATCTTTTGTGACCACTGCGCCCGCACCCACGAGACAGTAGGCCCCGAGTGTGGTACCGCATACGATGGTGGCATTGGCACCGATGCTGGCGCCGCGCTTCACCAGTGTCTGCCGGAATTCCGACTTGCGCTCCACGAAACTTCTGGGATTGATGACGTTGGTGAAAACCATACTCGGGCCAAGGAACACATCATCCTCGCAAACCACACCGGTGTAGAGACTCACATTGTTCTGCACCTTGACGCCCCGGCCGAGCGTGACGCCATTGGCAACAAATACATTCTGGCCCAGTACGCAGTTTTCACCGATGACAGCACCGGGTGATACATGGCAGAAATGCCAGATTTTGGCGCCCTCCCCGATGGAAGCGCCCGGGTCAACGATGGCTGACGGATGAATGAACGACATGGCTACTAGTCTTTGGTCGGGTTCACGAAACCGGAAAGCTTGACTTTGGTTTCATTCGGATAGGTGTTGGCTGTTACCGTGATGGTCTTGCTCTGGTTCTGCATCTTGCCCTCTGTATTGAATTTGGCTTTGATCTCGCCGGCTCCACCGGGCGGGATCGGGTCTTCGGGCCACTCCGGGATGGTGCAGCCGCAGGAGGAGCGCGCCTTGAAGATCGTCAGGGGAACCTTGCCCGTATTGGTAAACTTGAAGTTGTACTCCACAATATCGCCTTCATTCACTGTACCAAAGTCATATTCGGGCACCTCGAAAGTGAGCCGTGCCATCTGACTGGTATCGGAGGGGAATTCTGCGCTCACCGGATTGTGTACCATATCAGATACGGGGCCGCCGGCAGCTTCACTTTTGTTGCCGTCATTCTGGCATGAAAACCACAGAAAAGAGAAAATTGCGAAGAAAAAAATACTGATTCGCATAGCGGTTTCGTTAGTTTTTGTTTCTTTTGTCGCAAAGGTAGCGTTTGCCCTCAAGCGTTGATAAAATGACATGAAAATTATACACACAGTTTACCTGATCGGCTTCATGGGTGCCGGCAAGTCGCACCACGGCAGGTGGCTGGCCGGGGAACTTGATGTTCCGTTTCACGATCTCGACACACTGGTTGAGGAGGAAAACGGTGCCACGATTGCGGAGTTGTTTACGCTTCGCGGCGAAGCGGGATTCAGGAAACTGGAGCGCGACGCCCTGCTGCACACGTCTGAGCTGGGTCATTCCATCGTAGCTACGGGCGGCGGCACACCCTGTCACTTCGACAATATGGCCTGGATGAATGAAAACGGATACAGCATATACCTGGACGTGCCGGTCGGTGTGCTGGCATCGCGACTGAAAAAGGAGCGGGAACTGAGACCCCTGCTGTCGGGAGTGAAAGAGGAAGAACTTGAGCAGTTCATCGGGAAACTGCTGGAACACCGGATGGCGTTTTACAGGCACGCGCATGCGACAGTGCAATATGACAGCAACGAGGACGGCATGCGCGCCTCCATTTGGAAGAGCCTTTATGATGTGGGGGTGGTTTGTACGTGATCATCCCCTGAACTTGATGTGTTGAGAAGGCAGATGCTGCTGATCGCAAAGAATATGACAGGTATCTGGAAGCACAACGGAGTGATGCCAGTTTTGTCGAGACTGTACAACTTGAAATTTCGTCGGCTGTAAGGGAAGCCCTCAGAGTGCGGGCAGAGGAAGCTCTGAAGAAAGGATTTACCGTTGATGTTGTGGCTGACGTTACCGGCTTGCCAGCAGTTGAAGTTCAAAAGATAGCTGATAGTCTGAGTTAGAGCGTGTGCATGATTCTCACGACGAGTCAAAAATGCTTCAAGCCTCTACACCGGCGTAATCCCCCCGTCCTGATTTTGTTCCAGCTCGCCCTCGTCAAGCATATATGCCAGCACCCGCGCTACGGTTTCCTGCCTTTTCATGGCAAATGACTCGAGTATCTGGGCAGCGGTCAGTGATTCGTGCCGCAGCAGGTCCTTTATTTTTCTGGCGTAACTGATGAATTCATCGGTGTCTGTCTCCCGTTTGTTGCGCCCCGTGCAAATGTCACAAATACCGCAGGGTTTACTGTCCTGCTCCCCGAAATACGCCAGCAGTAACTGACTGCGGCAGCGGCGCTCCTCGGCATAGCGTATGGCCTGCTTCACGCGCTCTTCGGCCCTTTCCCGCCTGAACCTGAACTTCTTCACGTCCAGTTCGAGATTCTCCGCGCTCATGCGCTCGCGGGTGAACACGATCTGCGGCTTGTCGCGCTGTGGCTCGTAATACAGCACACCAGCCGTATGCGCCGCTTCGAGCACCTTGCGCACCTTTTCAATATCTGTTTTGGCATACTGTGCCAGCGAGCCCTCGCTGATATTCACCAGATTGTTCTGCAGTCCCGGATGCGCGCGCAGGAGTGCCTTAATGATGGTATCGGCATGCGGATTCCGCAACTGATAGTCGTAAATAACCTCCCTGGAAACCGGAACCTGTACCCGCGGAGGCGTACCGGGAGCATCCGACAGTGAAATCCAGCCCTCCTGCTCCAGCAGGCGGAGTGCTGCGTGCGTCTGGGCGTGATCAAGTTTGTACTGACTACAAAACAGATTGAAATCAAAATCAAAACTCTCTCCCGCGCCGGCGCCAATAGCCAGCTGCGTTATGCTGCCCAGTGCCTGATAAGTTCTTCGGACTACCTCGAGCGGAGGAAAAGAAGCCTCCAGAAACTGTGCCAGCGACAGCCCGTCGCCCGGGCTGTACAACAGGGTGGAATACGACCGCTTGCCATCGCGTCCTCCCCTGCCGGCCTCCTGGAAATACGCCTCCAGCGAATCGGGCAGGTAAAGGTGTACCACCACGCGCACATCGGGCTTGTCTATACCCATTCCAAAAGCATTGGTACAGACAATAATCCTGATTTTACCCTCCATCCAGGCATCCTGCCGGGCACTCCGGTGCGCGCATATACAATGCCGGAACCCGGAACGTTTCTCAGGATATCGAGGAGTTTGTCGCGTTTTTTATCCTCATACAGCACCGAATAAGACAGGTTTTCTCTCAAAAAACTCTGTCTGAATACCTGCGGGGAAGTGAAAGCCAGTTTCTCCTGAATATCCTTCATCACTTCTCCGGTGGCAGTGGCCGTGAGCGCAACAACCGGCACACCGGGGAGATTTTTCCTGAAATCGGCAATTTGAAGATAGGGCGGACGGAAATCGTAGCCCCACTGGCTGACACAATGGGCTTCATCCACCGCCAGCAGACTGACATTCATGCGTTTGATTCGCTCTGCCGCCATTTCTGTTTGCAGCCTTTCGGGACTGAGGTAGAGCAACTTGTAGGCGCCGTTACAGGCATTTTCAAAGATAATGTCCACCGTACGGCGGTTCATCCCGGCGTGAATAGCCGCCGCCGGCACCCCCCTCCGCTCCAGGTTGTGTACCTGATCCTTCATCAGCGCAATGAGGGGGGAAACCACGATAGTTATTCCTTCAAGACATAGCGCCGGCACCTGATAACACAGCGATTTTCCGCCACCCGTGGGCAGGAGTGCAAGCGTGTCGCGCCCTTCCAGTACCGATTGTATAATCTCGGACTGCAGCGGCCGGAAAGCAGGATAACCCCAGTATTTCTGCAGAATATCGGCAGGAGACATGTACGGGTGATGGGTGATGACGATTAAATTTGCATAACCGGTGTAAAGTTATTAACTTTGAATACGCGTGAAGTATTTTAAAACAAAAAATTTCACAAAAAACAGAATTAATCACAATTGCGCTACTTTTGCACCGCTAGTGCCTCATCAGGAAAACAGCCCGTGAATTGATGGAGTACTGGCGCCCCAAAATCCTAAAAACAACAGCAACCATGCTCAAACGCCTGCATATCCGCAATTACGCGCTCATAGACGAGATAGATATTCACTTCTCCGAGCGCCTGACCATCATCACCGGCGAAACCGGCGCCGGCAAGTCCATCCTTTTGGGTGCCCTGGGACTGGTGATGGGCGAACGTGCCGACTCGAAGGTATTTTATAATGATACGGAAAAATGCGTGGTGGAAGCCACTTTTGATGTCAGTTCATACGATCTGAAATCATTTTTTGACGAACACGAACTCGATTACGACAGCGAGGTATTCATCCGTCGCGAGGTTTCGCCCGCCGGCAAAAGCAGGGCTTTTGTAAATGACACACCTGTCAATAATCAGGTGTTGCAGCGCCTCACCGAAACGCTGGTGGATTTGCACCAGCAGTTCGATACGCTGGATATTCACAATGTCAATTTCCAGTTGCGCATGATTGATGCGCTGGCCGACAACGCCATTCTCCTGAAGGAATACCAGTCAGGGTACCGCCGGTATGCATCCGACCGGAAGAAACTGGCCGAATATATCAGCATGAGTGAAAGCGGTTCCAAAGAGATGGATTTTCTGCGTTTCCAACTGGAAGAACTGCAGCAGGCCGCGCTGGCTGCCGGCGAACAGGAAGCCATGGAAAGCGAACTGGCGAAACTGACCGGTGCAGAGGAAATCAAAATAGCTTATACAGCCGCATTCAGCCACCTGATCGAGGGAGAGCAAAATGTAATCAGTCAGTTGCAGACTATCGCACGGAGTTTCCAGAATACCCGCAAACTATCGGCGGATCTGTTATCGCTCAGCGAGCGCTTCGAAGCCCTGATTGTTGATTTACAGGATATTGGCCGCGTCTGCGACCGGATTGCGGAGAAAACGGAGCACGACCCCGAGCGTATCATGGAACTGCAGGAGAGGCTCAATATCATCTATAAACTGCAGAAGAAGCATGGAGCCGGTTCGGTGGAAGAGTTACTGGAAATTCAGGCAAGGCTGGAAGACCAGACATCCGGCTACACAGACCTGGGAGAGGTAATCGAAAAACTGGAAAAAGAAATAGCAGCCCAGGAGGCCGTCCTCCGCGAAAAGGCTTCGGTGCTGAGTACGCGCCGGAAAGGTGTAACCGAAGGATTTGAAACCCGGGTACACGGCATGCTCGAGCAGCTGTCTATGCCGCATGCCCGCCTGAAAGTAGCGATAAACGACACAGCGCAGCTCACTGCCACCGGCCTCGACGATGTTCAGTTCCTCTTTGCGAGCAACGTAGGCTCTCGTTTCCTGCCCATCAGGGATGTGGCATCCGGTGGCGAGCTTTCGCGCCTGACCCTCTGCACCAAGAGCCTGGTGGCCGACGCCATACCGCTGCCCACCCTTATTTTCGACGAGATAGACACGGGCATCAGCGGAGATGTTTCTCTCAAAATGGGGCATATCCTGAAAGAACTCAGCGAAAGGCATCAGGTAGTGAGCATCACCCATACCCCGCAAATCGCCTCGCGCGCAGACGCGCACTATTTTGTTTACAAGACGGTGGATGGCAACCGGACTATCACGCGTATCCGCCTGCTGAATCACGACGAACGTATTCGCTCCATTGCAGTGATGCTCAGCGGTAACCCGCCCAGCGAATCAGCCCTCGCCACTGCCCGGGAGTTACTTAACTGATCCGGATCATACTCTTTTCTAACCTTCGTCATTTGTCGGGCTCCAAAATGACGGCACCTTTGTATTGTCTTCAAGAGAAGAGAGACCCGCGATGCAAATTGCGGTTGAAGAGCGTAATAATAAAGTGTAGAAAGAGACTGAGAAGAGTAATGCTGTTTTGTCAACAGGCCATCTCTGCGGGGATGGCTTGTTTTTTTATTAAAAATGGGGTTCAGCGTGCGAAACACTGAACCCCATTTTTTATAACTCAAATTTTCAACTCGAACTCTGCGCGGCGGTTTTGCTTGCGACCGGCAGATTTCTTGTTGTCAGTAGCCGGTTTGGACTCGCCAAAACCTTCCTGCCTGATACGGGTGGCATCAATACCTTTGCCCGCAAGGTAGTCTGCGCAGCTTTTGGCGCGGCGCTCGGAGAGTTTCTGATTGTAGGATGCACTTCCTGTATTGTCAGCATGACCTCCAATGGTAACACTGTACTTGGTGTACTTGGCCAGAGCAGCTGCCACTTCATCCAGTATAACAGTTCCATCTTTGGAAATCTTGCTGCTTTCGGACTCAAACAATACTGTGCGGGAGGTGAAAGGCGGCTTTTCTTCCGGACAGCCATTGAGCGAAGCTACACCCGGCACATCGGGACAACGATCTTCGTTGTCATAAACAGAATCGCCATCGGTGTCGGGGCAGCCCTTGTGCATGGAATCACCTTTCTTGTCGGGGCAGGCGTCGTCTTTATCGGCCACACCATCGGAATCACGGTCAGGGCAACCCATTGTTGACTTCGGCCCTTTATCGGTCGGGCATTTATCTTCGCTGTCAATGATACTGTCGCCATCCTTGTCCGGGCAACCGTTGGTTGACGCGGGACCGGGCTCGGTCGGGCACTTGTCGGAAGTATCTGTGATACCGTCATTGTCAGTATCGGGGCAGCCTTTGAGCGCGGCAAGACCCTTTACATCCGGACATTCATCTTCTGCATCCGTGATCATATCGCCATCTTTGTCGGGACAGCCGTTCAGTTCTGCAATACCAGGAATATCAGGGCAATTGTCAGCCGTGTCGGTAATACCGTCGCCATCACGGTCGGGGCAACCCATCAGCGCTGCCACACCGGGTACATCGGGGCACTTGTCGTCTGTGTCCTTGATACCGTCCTTGTCGCGATCCAGCTCGTTGAACATGAATACAAGACCACCACCGTGATGCCACCCTGCGCGATTTTCGATGGAGAATCTGAACTGGGACTGCAGGTTCAGATATACATTGGGGAGGAGCATAATATTCAGACCTGCACCTACCGGCACATTCAGGTCGAAGGCTTCCTGATCGAAGTCCCAGGTGGTTCCCACACCCAGCTGGACGGTAGGGTTAATCAGACTGCCGTGTTTGAAAAAGCGATTTTCAAACAGCAAATCAAGATTACCCAGGAAAAGATTGCGGTCGCTCTGAGGCTGATATCCAACTCCGAATTTGGCAGGAATAACCAACCAGGTACGGTTGGACAAATTACGGCTATACGCAAGCTCGAGTCCGCGACCATTAAGATCGGAGAACACGTCTGTCCAGTCCTCAAATGCTGGCTGAGGCGTAGTGTAGTTGTACCAGTTTTGTCTGATAGTCAGTGCTTCAGTTGGCTGCGCCAAAACATCGGACTGAACCAGCAGAGTGAGCATGAACAGGCAAAAAATTGTAATTAGCTGCTTCATGTAAAAAGTTGATGGTTGGTTAAAAAGATATATCAGCCCCAAATGTATGTATTAAGCACATAAATATGTACATTTATACCCTCAAAGTTGTCAGACAAACATATTTATTCCGAAAAACAGCACGAGGTATATCCAGAGAAGATCCAGAAAGTGCCAGTAAATAGTCAGAAGGCGCAGTTTGAGTCGTTTTTCGGGATCGGAGAAATAAACGAGTACTGTAACCGGATCAATCATATATTTTTTCGCAGCCCGGTAAAACAGGTATAAAAATGGCAGTCCCACGAGCACGTGCGCCAGGTGCGTGAAAGAAATCACATACAGAAAGGCTGTGGTGGTAGAGCTGCTCAGGAGTATGTTGTCGTTTAAAAGCAACCACCAGGCCACGCACTGCGAAAGGGTAAAAACCAGCGATAACTGCATTGTACGAAGCAGGTAATGCTGATATTTTAAAGTATCATCCTCAATGTATGCCTTGCGTGCCAGCATCATGGTACGGCTGCTGCCGAGCAGAATCACCGTGTTGAATAAAAACAGCAGCGGCAACTTCACAGGCGGCACATCGTTGGTTACCCTGATATAAATGTAGGATACAGTGAGTGCGAGGAAAAGGAAACTCAGTCCGGCCAGTAGCAGAAAGAGCATTACATTTTTGGGGTGAAACAGGAATTCGTTCTTGTTTTCCATTGTATTGTGTCAGTACGCCATTAAGATGATTGACAAAGCTGCGAGTACTACCCCTGCCCGGTTGATCGGGGAGAGGTGTTCACGGAAAATGAGTACGGCACCGATGGCTGTTGCCACAATGATGCCTACATTGTTTACCGGAAAAACAACCGAGCCTCCCAGGCCGTCGGCCAGTGCCCACAACATGAAAAGCATGGAACCATAGTTGGGAACGCCGAGGGCGATTCCTGCGATCAGGTTTTTCCAGGCAAATACCATTTTTCCGGTGGCCCAACCGCGCACTGCGAAAAGCAGCCCGACCAAACCGGCGGTGCCAAATACTGTTACTATGAAGTCGGGCTGGCCCATATCGGCCAGCTGGCCATACTGAACCTTGAGAAACACAACTTCAATGACACCGGCAAACACCCACGTAATCAAAGGTATCCACCATAAACCCGTCTTGTGCCCTTCTTGTTCACTTTCGCGCGCCCGGAAAGGAAAATTAACCAGCACAATGGCTAAGAGTGCCATGAAAAACCCGGCTACTTTGCCAATTCCAGCCGATTCTCCACAGACAAAAACAGCAAAAGGCACCGAAACGAGAATAGACATTTTCTGCATAACCTGACTCACCGTCACGCCGAAATAGCGCACAGTAAGTGCAGAGGTGTAAAACCCGGAAATGAAGATGAAGCCAAGGAACAAGGCGTAAGGGAACCAAGGCGTGTCGAAGGTCGACCGCTCAACAGGAAAACGCCCCATATGCAGCCAGCCGCAAGTCAGACAAGTGAAGTAATTGAACACGATTGCCTGAAAAGTATCCACTTTGAAACGCAGAAACAGCTTGAAAATGAAACCAAGCAAGACAGAACACACAATTGCTATGAACAAAAATGACATTGTTTCGTATTTTTGGGCGGAAAGATAGGTTCCGGCCCGATTTTAGTACCCGGTTTCAGGAAGTTACTTTCTTCAAATTATACCAAACCGATTGTCATGCAGCAAAAACTATCCCCTTTTGCCGTTATCGCACTTGCCATACTGGCATTTGCATGTAGCCCGAAGCCTGAAGTTTACCGCAACAGGCTCGACGAAAAAAGTATGCCCAACGAGATGTTCGCCCTGGAACGATCCTATCCGGATACTTTTTTCGACTGGAAAGGCTGGAGACGTGTACTGCGTGAAATGAGGGCGGAAGCCGACCAGCAGGTACACGCGCGCATACCCGGATGCGGGAATAACACCGTGGAATGGACGATGCAGGGGCCCTCCAACGTGGCAGGGCGTTGCAACGCACTCGCCGCCAAACCCGACGATGAAAACGTGGTACTCGCCGGATTCTCCACTGGCGGTATTTTCAAAACTGTTGACGGTGCAACCAACTGGTACCCGGTCTTTGATGACAATATCGAACTGTCCATCGGCGATATTACCTTTGATCCGTCTAACCCCAATATCGTTTATGCCGGTACCGGCGACCCCAATGTTCCTTCTGTCGCCTACAATGGAAATGGAGTCTATAAAAGCACCGACGCCGGCGAATCCTGGAGCTATCTCGGTCTCGCCGACAAGGGAATTATCTCCAAAGTGGTGGTTAACCCGACCAACTCACAGCAGATATTTGTGGCTGCGATGGGCAATCCCTACGTGCGCGATACCGAGCGGGGTATCTTCAGAAGCAACAACGGAGGAGCTACCTGGGAAAAAGTCCTGTTCGTAAGCAATCAGGCCGGCGCAAGCGATCTGGTCATGTCGCCAGCCAACCCCAATATTCTGTATGCATCGTTCTGGGACAGAATAAGAAACAACAAGGAATCAGTCATTTTCGGTCCCAATGCCAAAATTTACAAATCGTCTGACGGTGGCACTACCTGGACACAACTCACCAATGGCCTCCCGACCGGCACACTCGGCCGAACCGGCCTCGCAGTTTCACAAACCAATCCTGACAAACTGTATGTGCTGTACATAGACTCGCTGTCAACCCCGCACAGCATGCACAAAACAACCGATGGTGGCAATTCATTCTCACCGGTCAATATCACTTCTCTCGAAGATGCCTGCGGAAATTTCGGATGGTACTTTGGCAAAATCCGTCTGAACCCGCTGAACGATGAAGATGTCTATTTTCTGGCTATCCTGATCTGGAGAAAACAACCCGGCAGCAACAGCTGGATGTCAGCCGCAGGAGGTCATGCCGACTCCCATGACCTGATATTTACTCCCTCAGGGCGACGATACTGGGCCAACGACGGTGGGGTATATCGGAATAATCCGGGTCAGTCAATCTGGAATAAAAGTAAGAACCTGCCAACCACCCAGATTTATCAGGTATCCATCAACCCGCATGAGCCCAACCTGTACTGGATTGGCACTCAGGATAACGGTATTCAGAAAGGTACCGGTGGAAGCCAGATTAATAACTGGGTCTCCATTTTTGCAGCCGACGGGTTCAGGTGTGCCTTCGACCCGTCAGACCCCCAGCGATACTGGATAGAAATACAAAACGGAACCGTACACCAGACTACTGACGGAGGTGTCACCTGGAATTTTGGCACGCCCTGCCTCGGCACCAACGACCGCTGTAACTGGGATACACCCATGTTTATGAGCAAACACGGATCCGGGCGGATGTTCGCCGGAACTTTCAGGGCGTATGTGTCCGAAGGCTCCGGATGGGCGCCTATATCCGGCGACCTGACAGACGGGATTATCTACGGCCCCCGCTTTCATACGGTCTCCTGTATCAGTGAATCGCCACTGGTGGCAGAAAAACTCCTCGCAGGAACCACCGACGGGAATGTGTGGCGCAGAGAGCCTTCAGGTACCTGGGTACAAATTACCGGAAACCTGCCCGAACGATATGTCACATCGGTTGAATACTCTCCCACCCTTTCCAGCAGAATATTCGTTACGCACTCCGGATTCAGAGACAATGAAAAAATTCCGCGGGTGCACAGGTCGGATGACAACGGCACTACATGGGTTAATATCTCCGGAAATCTTCCACAGGTACCGGTCAATGACATTTTTATCATACCAGGTCATGCCGACACGCTGCTGATCACCCTTTCAGAAACGAACTGGTGGCAGCCACCTATGCACGCGGAATCTGGACGATGCCGCTCGACTCCATCCTGGCTCACCAGCCTCCGGTAACCGTCAATGTGGCAGGAACTATCCAGACGGAAACAGGCAATGGTGTAAGTGATGTGAAGATTGGCAGCATATTCTCCCAAAGTACAGGCCAGTTTGCACTGAATAATATACCCGGCTGCGATTCCGTGGAAGTAAAACCGTACCGGAACGATAACCCGCTGAACGGACTCACTACGTTCGATCTGGTGCTCATCAGCAAACATATTCTCGGCATTGAACCGCTCGGCTCTCCATGGAAGCTCATCGCAGCAGATGCCAACAAGTCGGGCAGCGTTACCACGGCCGATATCATCGCCTTCAGAAAACTCATTCTCGGTATCGACACGGCACTCGCCAACAATACTTCCTGGCGGTTTATTGACAAATCTCATGTCTTTCCCAATCCGTTCAACCCGTTCAGCCCGGTACCGCCGGAGTCAAAAAAAGTTCAGACTGGTGCTGACAATATCACCGGCCTCGACTTCACTGCTGTCAAGGTCGGTGACGTAAATGGTACGGCAGCACCCAACGCCCGCACCGGCGGAGAACGCAGTCAGGGGGTGTACTCGCTTGAAGTACCCGGCCTGACCGTTCAGCAGGGCGAAACCTTTGAAGTAGCCGTCGGAAACACACAGGATGCCATCGCAGCCATTCAGTTCACGCTGCTCTTCAATACGGAAGCAGTACTGCTTGAAAGAGTGGAATCGCTCCACCCGTCATTCAATGAACAGGCAAACTGTAACAGCAGACCAGACCAGGGTATTGTTTCTTTCTCTTTTGAGCCGGAAAGTACGGGGCCGTGGTTCAGACTCGTTTTCAAGGCGAAAAAGAATATACAACTGAGAGATATTCTGTCAACAGCAGATATCCCTACCCGAAGTGCGGCATTCAGCAGCGAGGGTGCAACTTTTGAAGTGGTGCTCTGGAGTGAAAAAGCCGCCGGTATCACTTTCAGCCCCAACCCGGCAGGAAGGGAGGGGATATGGTGCCAACTTGCCAATTCCGGCAGCAGGGAATCCGTCCGGATTGTTGACAGTAACGGTGGGCCAATACACCTGTTCGAAATAGAGCCCGGAAATACGGTAAGACTCGAACCCGCTCTCTTCAAGGCTCCGGGGGTGTATTTCTGGAAAACCCGAAACTCGGGTGAAACAGGCAGTTTTATCATAACACACTGATTCGCATGACAATAATTCAGGATGTGTTTGTGAAAATCCGTTACTTTTGTGGCGTTGGTGACCTGTACCGCCAAAAAGTCGGCAAGAGAATTCTGTGCTCTAAAACCCGTGCGATCATGAATAAACCTGCATTAGTCCTTTTACTGCTGACAGTATTGTCTGTCCTGACTTCATTCAACGTGCCGGGAAAGCCCGAATACGGGAAAGCGGGTTATTATTCCGATAAACTACAAGGCAAATCAACGTCAAGCGGCGAACGATATAACAAAAATCAGCTCACCTGCGCGCACAATAGCCACCCTTTCGGAACCCGCTTAAGGGTAACCCGTGTGGATAATGGCAAATATGTGGAAGTGAGGGTCAACGATCGCGGCCCTTTCATTGACGGGTATATTGTTGATCTGTCCCGCCGGGCAGCTGAAACAATAGGGCTGATTCAGGAGGGCCAAACGCGCGTCAAGGTGGAGGTTATCGGCTCGGGTGGCACGCCAAAGTTGGGTGCCGAACAAAACGGGAAAGTCCTTCCGGCATCACCCGAACCAGTCCGGGAGCCGGTCAGGCAAAGTGTCCCCCCCGGGAGCAAAGGCTATTCTTCCAGAGGGCGAGAGCAGTACGAGGATCCCTACGACAACAGAATTCCGGAAACCGCCCGTCAGGAAGATATCACCAGCGAGCTCTTTGAAATAAGTACCTCACAGCCCCCAAAGAGCGGGTACTGTATCCAGGTGGGTGCATTCGCCGATGCCAGTAACGTCCTCCCGCTGGTTAAAAAACTGCAAAATGACTTTCCGGGTAATCCGCTGGTGTACTCTGTCAAGGACAACGTAGCCCGAACATCCGTGAGCAAGGTACTCATAGGCCCCTTCGATGAGCGCAAGGACGCCGTTTCCATGCAGAAAGCTGCCCTGAAAAAGGGGTATAAGACCATTGTTGTTAGTTTGGAGGATTTTTAGCACCATCCAGCACCAGTACCTGACCCGGACTGAGCATGTACGGAGGTAAATACGCAGGAATATTGCTGAAGGGCAATACCTCGGGCTTCAGCCGGATTCCGATCTCCTCCTCCATGAATCTCCTGCGGGCCTGGATGCGGGCCCATGTTTCAGGGTATTTTTCCGCTATCTCCCTGCGAAGCGCTTCGTCAGCCAGGGCAATTCCGTCCTCTATGTTGGAGGTGTGATAAGCTGAACCTGTAGCCGGAATGACATCCACCTGAATAGCCATACCGCTCCGAAGTCTGATATCACTGCCGCTGAAAACCGGCGAACTTACCCACTCGTCGAGGTGTATGTAGTGTCCGGGATTGAGATGAACACCGAAAAAAGGATCGCCTATTTCATCGTGTATTATATCGTATAACTCTCCGCCGGTCACGCCGATTCCAATATGGCTGTACCACCTGGCCACCGCTCTGAAGTACGGGATTGCCAGTTTGTCCAGGTAATCTCTCACTCCCTCGGGTAATTCGGAGGCGTTGCTGACAAGCCAGCCAGCCCGGGCATTAAGGGCACCCCACAGACTGAGAGCCATGGTGAAAGGGGCACCCGTTTTCAGGGTGTTGACCGACGGGCTCGGGAGACCGTAAGCCGCCCGCGGACCATTACTGAGCATCGTGTGCGCTGCGTGCGGGTATCCGGGTACGCGCATGAGCATGGCAGCTTCATATTCTGTCATGCCGGGTTTCATACCAAAGAGCACGTTTTTCAGGCCGGAAGAGGTGTAACAAGCCGCAAACTCGAAGGATGCCAGCTGATCGGCCTCATTAAGTATCCGAAGTCCGTCGGTCGGATTCATAAACAACGCGTTGGCATTTATGGTACAGCTGTGCCCCGCTATTCCGCGAATGGTATCCACAAGGTAGGAAGGTGTTTCAAAACAGTTTTCCGGAGACTCGAACTCGCGCTCCGAGAAATATTTCCAGCCAGCCACGCCAACTGTCATTCCAGCCCGGATACCCTCTGAAGTCAGTATTTCATGCAGTGAAGGACTTTTGCTGCGATCCTGACCAAGCAGGCTGAGCGACTGGTACAGTATTCTCCTGACAGGTGAAGGACACAGTTCGGCATATCCCCAGCCCTCATTTCCTACCATCAGTGCAGGGGTCTCATTCAGACCGAATACCACCAGCGCCTCTTCAAAACGCGGGTCGTAACCGCACAGCCAGGTCAGATTGGCATTATGCTCCCGGTCGGCGTAAACTACCAGCACATCCATTCCGGAGGCACGCATGGCGTCCCTGAGCCGTTGCTGCCGGAGCAGATACGTTCCGGGAGCCACCTGCGGTTCCAATACAGGGAGACCAAAATCGGGAAGCTCAACGGATTTCAGTTTGATGTTCATGATTATTTATACTTTTCAGTGTTCGGAAAACAGAAACTCAAGCGCGAAGGCCAGATAAACCAGTGGCGCATTCCAGTTAATGGCAATTTCATTGGATGCGTATGAACACACATCATCCAGATATGACTCATCAGGGTAGTTGTTCGGGTATCCCGGACATTTATCCTGATGACCGGGATTGGGGCCACCAGCCAGCAAGCCCGGCACCGGCTCCTTTATATTATCCGTTTCAGACAGACGGTGGTGCGGATGCATGGGCGTACGCGTACCGAATCCAGTAACATAGGAGTAACCTGTGGCGTTTCGACCGAGTATATAGTCGAGGTTCGCCAGTGCCAGATCGCGATACTTTTTATCGCCCGACAACCTGAAAGCATAAAGTAACAGAATTCCCTGATTGGCACATACAGCGTTACTCCCCCAGACGAAATTACGGATATCAGTTTCCATCGGGGTTACATAAGCTGTTGTAACGGAGGCAATGGCGATACTGTCGGCGAACCCCATGAAACGCTGCTGCAAACCGGGAATAGCTGCTGCAACGGCAGGTGTCAGTCGCTCGTGGTGTCGGAACAGACTGAAATACGCCATCGTCTGCACATCACTCCAACTCTGAACAGTTAAAGGTGACGCTCCCGTGTTGATGTCGGGATCGAATGCGACGTTCAGTTTGGTCTGGTCGTAAATAATATCCGGATGAGCAACCGCCCACGCCCATGCTCTTGCAGATGCTTCCCGGCACGAATCTGCCAGTCCGGCCAAATCGCCCGGGAGTGTGGCAAATACACGGGCAGCCTGTGCCGTCACAGCAGCAAAGTTGAGCGCCGCTGCGGTGGATTTCTGTACCACATACCGGCGGTCGACAGCCAGTTCCGGACGAATAAATCCCTCAAATTCGGCAGTGGTGCATTTGTGATAAACACCACCGTCGTGCGGATCCTGCATGGTCAGCATCCAGCGGAGGTTCCAGCATATTTCATTGAGCAGATCAGGCAGACTATTTCCACTTTCGGGTATGTTGATTTTACAGTAGGTCAGCTGTCCCGGATAGTCTTCATAAAGAGATAACAACGTAGCCGTTGTGATTCCCGAATTGACAATATACTTGTTATAGTCGCCGGCATCGTACCAGCCACCTGGTGAAGAAATAACTGTACCGGTAGGTCTTTCAGTGGAAGCTGCAGAGGGGTGTACATATATTATATGGTCAGGGTGACCGGCAGGGCGATGCCAGGGGCCCGCATACCTTTCCGGCAGACTGACCGACATACGCTGAAAGTAAAAACCCTTCAGCGCGGCGAGGGCAAGTGTGGAATGGATACTGTCGCCGATGACAAAGGGCCGGGATATGCCACTCCCCGAAGTACACAACACAAAGCGACCCTTTTGCTGAAGTCCGGAAAAATCGGCTTTACAGGTTTTGCGACCCGACAGGGCAGAAACACGGACAGGGCCGGTAGTACCGGAAAACAGCGTATCTTTTCTATCAGGAGAGGTGACGTAAAACTTTTCAATCTGCGCAGACTGTATGATGGCAGTTTTGGTACCGCTTGTGTAAAAGCCAATCTGATTCATCGCAATAGCGGATGAAGTTGACTGGGCACTTGAATAGCCGGCATGACAGGAAACTGTAGCAGCCAGTACGGACAGACGGAGAAGTAAAAATTTCATAGCAACGTGTTCAGGCCTGTAAATATAAAAAAAGCCGGCCGGGCGAAGGACGGCTGTTTTGGGAACATGACAGGGCAATCAGGCAGAGAAAGAAGTTTGAGCCTTGTTCATGACTACGTTGATACCATTGATTTCATACCTGTCGTCGGTATCCTGAGGCTGGTCGAAACCAAGCACATAGGAAAAGCCGGAGCAGCCACCACCCTTGACACCTATGCGGAGGCAATAGTCGGTTGGAATATTCTCTTCGCGACGGATTTGCATCAACTGGTCGGTTGCCTCCTGTGTGATAGCCACGGGAGCTGCAACAGCAACGCTTTTTACATCCATTACTATGTCCATATTCATTGAAGTTTTGTCGTGCAAAAGTACATAAAGTTAACGGAAAAACAAAGGAAATGTTCGGCAATCAGGAGTGATGTGCGTACCTTTGACCCCCTTTTGACAAATAGCCCTTGCTATGGAGTTTTTTCTCGATCTTCTGAAAATTGTTCTGCCTGCGATTATCGTTTTCGCCACTGCATACTTCCTGCTGAAGATGCTGCTCGATGAGCGTCAGCGCGTTGATCGCGCCATACTCCGCAACGATGCGCAGAAGATTACCCTTCCAATCAGGTTGCAGGCATACGAGCGACTGACCCTGCTCTGCGACCGGGCGGGCATACTCAATACTATCATGCGCGTGCGTACGCCCGGGATGAATGTTGTTGAACTCCGGGCCGCCCTGATGATGGCCATCAGTCAGGAGTTCGACCACAATACCTCCCAGCAGTTATACGTGTCGGAAACACTCTGGAAAATCATGCGTCTGGCCAAACAGGATACCCTCAACATCGTCACCAATACCGGCGATGATCTGGATCCGCGGGCTGACGCCGAACTGCTTTTCAGGGCGCTGATCGAAGTATTGCAGGAACAGGAACAGACCATTCTTGAAAAGGCAATCATAGCTATCCGTACGGAGGCCGGACAGTTATTCTGAGGCCAGACGCTCGTCCCATACCAGATACTGGAATCATTCTGAAACCTTTCTTCTTCTTTTTCAGGCTTTTATCAATCAACAGCCGAACTAAGCGCTTCGGGCAACCTAAATAACAATTTAAATACGAAACCTAAGCCCGCCGGTATGTCTGGCTACCGCGGCCAGTTTTTTCTCTCGACATTGGTCATGTAACCGCTCCGTACGTACTTGTTCCGAAGGGTCGGTATGAATCTTTCTGATAATCAATACTATGTAAAAACAGGGCTAATTCCGGCCCCGGCTACGCCCGCTGCACTTAAAAATAAAATTTTAAATTTACCTTTTTTTCAAAATAAAAAAATTTTTTTATCCCAATAATTAAAAAATATCCTGAAAATTTAGTATAAACGGCAATCCTTCAAAATCCGAAAGCCCTCGCAGAAATTTGTTTTTTCAAAATATATTGATTTACAAGCTGTTCCGCGAGGCCGATTTTTTTCCTGAAAAAAAAATGTGAATCTGCTTCTTTGTTTCGCCAAGATTTAAAACCTTTGTCCTCCCAGTTTATCCTAACACCTTCAGCACAAGCACTCGGTATCGGTATTTTCCAATTACCAAATGAGCCCATCCGGTTATGACAAGAGACAGCCAGATGGTATGGGACAGTTGTCTGCATACCATCCAGAAAAATGTAAGTCCGCAGAGCTTTAAGACATGGTTTGAGCCAATCAAACCTATTCGCCTTGAGGGTGAGGTTCTCACTATTCAGGTACCCAACAAGTTCTTTTTCGAGTGGCTGGAGGAGCATTATGTTCCCCTTCTCAAAAAGAGTATTCGCCAGGAACTGGGAGAGAAAGCCCGGCTGGTTTACCATATCATGGAAAGCGGTGCTGCCAACGTTGAAGCCGCCCGTTCTTCCTACGGTGCCAAAACCGACAACCGACCATCCGCCGACAAAGATAACGAACCCGTGCCCGGCGTTTTTGACGCCCAGATGATCAAGAATCCGTTCATCATTCCGGGTATCAAAAGAATCAAGGTTGACCCGCAACTCAACCCGTCATATACCTTCGATAACTTCATCGAGGGCGACTGTAACCGATTGGCCCGCAGCGCAGGTCTCGCCATTGCCCGGCGCCCGGGAGGTACCGCCTTCAACCCGCTGGTCATTTTCGGAAATGTCGGTCTCGGAAAAACACACCTGGCTCAGGCCGTTGGAAATGATATAGTAGCCAATATGCCCAGCAAGGCAGTACTCTACGTTTCCGCCGAGAAGTTTACCAACCAGATCATTCAGGCAATCAAGAACAACTCCGTCAACGATTTCGTCAACTTCTACCAGATGATTGACGTGCTGATTATTGACGATATTCAGTTCCTCTCCGGAAAACAGAAAACACAGGAAATTTTCTTCCATATCTTCAATCAGCTTCACCAGAACGGCAAGCAGATTATTCTTACCTCAGACCGGGCACCGAAAGATCTGGAAGGAATGGAAGACCGCCTGATATCCCGCTTCAAGTGGGGCCTGACTGCCGATCTGCAAATGCCGGATCTGGAAACCCGCATGGCAATCCTCGGCTCAAAACTGGAAGAGGAAGGTGTGGATATCCCCAGAGATGTTCTCGAGTTCGTATGCCACAATATCAAAAACAGCGTGCGGGAACTGGAAGGTGTCAGGGTATCACTGCTGGCTCAGAGTACGCTCGTTAGCCGGCATATTGATATGGATCTGGCCAAAGAGGTGATCCGCAACTTCGTGACTACCATCAACAAGGAACTGAGTGTGGAATTCATTCAGCAGGTGGTTGCCGAACACTTCAATGTGCCCATCGAAAAGATGCACCACGAGTCGCGCAAACGCAATTATGTAATCGCACGGCAGTTATCCATGTTCCTGTCAAAAAAACACACCAACAAGTCGCTGAAAACTATCGGTGAACTGTTCGGAGGCCGCGATCACAGCACTGTTATATATTCATGCAAGGCCGTACAGGATATGCTCGATACCGATGCCGGTTTCAGAGACACCGTGGAAGAGGTCGAACGCAAACTCCGTATGAGCCTCAACAGTTGAGGACATGACCACAGCTATTGTTCTTACATTTGTACTTGGCTACATAGCCATTGCCTTCGAACACTCCATCAAAATCAACAAGGCCGCCAGCGCACTGGTGTCGGCTGTGGTTTGCTGGACGTTCTATATCATGCTCTCGGGCGATAAGGAACTTGTCACACATCACCTGACCGAACATCTCGGCGAAATTTCAGGTATCCTGTTTTTTCTCCTCGGTGCCATGACAATTGTGGAGCTCATTGATGTACACGATGGCTTCAAAATCATCACCGACAGAATTCAGACGCAAAATCCGGTCAGGCTGCTTTGGCTGGTCGGAATAATCACTTTCTTCCTCTCTGCTATCCTGGATAACCTCACAACAACTATTGTGATGGTATCCATGCTCCGCAAGATTATCGGAGACCAGCAGATGCGCCTTTTCTTTGCCGGTGTCGTTGTAATTGCTGCCAACGCAGGAGGCGCATGGTCGCCCATGGGTGACGTAACTACTACCATGCTCTGGATTGGCGGCCAGATTACTGCTGTGAACATCATGTTGAAGGTCTTTATCCCTTCGGTAATATGCCTGCTGGTACCGCTACTCATTGTCTCCAGACAACTGAAGGGCAGGATTGAGGCACCCGCCAAAGAAGAAAACGGCTCCAATACTTCCGACCGGCAAAGGGTGGCAGTCTTTTCTATCGGACTGGGTTCTCTGCTGTTCGTACCTGTCTTTAAAACTGTGACTCATCTGCCGCCTTTCATGGCCATCCTGTTTGGACTGGGTATCATGTGGATACTAACCGAGCTTATTCACAGCGGTAAAAATGATGAGGACAAGGACTTTTACTCGGTGGCACACGCACTCAGAAAGATAGACACACCCAGCATTCTGTTCTTTCTGGGTATTCTGGTCAGTATCTCCGCACTGGAGTCAACAGGTATTCTGGGCGGACTGGCCAGCTGGCTGAGCCAGTCAGTAGGCAACGACTCCGTGATTGTGACGCTCATCGGACTTCTCTCTGCTGTTGTGGACAATGTACCCCTCGTAGCCGCAGCGCAGGGTATGTACCCGCTGGAGCAGTACCCCACCGACCATTATTTCTGGGAATTTCTCGCATACACCACCGGGACCGGTGGCAGCGTACTCATTATCGGCTCAGCTGCCGGAGTAGCTGCCATGGGCATGGAAAGGATTGACTTCTTCTGGTACCTGAAGCGCATTTCCTGGCTTGCCCTGATCGGTTACTTCGCCGGATGTGCCACTTTTTTGATCTTGCTGTAAAATAATCACTGCCTGCCAACCAGCAGTCGGCCCATACGGGTTCCGGTTTCACTGGTGAGTAGCACAGCGTACATCCCCGGCGCAAGC
>JAJTFM010000107.1:0-8099 GCA_021298575.1 Saprospiraceae bacterium
TTTGGAGACCCTCGAAGTGCCTCCTGTACTGGTTCGTGCCATATGAAAATCTGTTTGAGGCAAAGGTCTTCATACCGAAAATACGAGGCAAGATGCGGTTGGTCGGGGGTTTACTTTGGTAAAGGGCTTTGCCAGATCATCGGGGAATAATGCCTTGTACTTCCTGAATACCTCGCGTGCAAACAGCTCAAACCGTACACGTGTTTTTTCATTCAGACTGATGCAATCAATTGCTTTCTTAATCTTGCCCAATTTCTCCATGGGCTTTAAGCCTGAACTTGTGAGTTCAGCCAGATCAAAATGTAATTCCTGTAAAAAGGCTTTTGTTTCTGAAATGGTTCTCTCCAGTTCCTGAGCCAGCTCCTCCAGTTCCTGTACCGACTTTTTTTGACCGGCACCATCACCTTTCTCTTTTCCGGAAACTCCTGCCCTTCCGGCACCACCTTCTCCATAAACGGAATAGGCCTGCTCCAACTGACGATATACATTGCCGTAATCAACGATTAGTCCGTTCTCTTTTTCGTCGTCCAGTACGCGATTTGCTCGCGCAATGGTTTGCATGAGTGTGTGACCTCTGATTGGTTTATCCAGGTAAACGGTCGAAACGCAGGGTGCATCGAAGCCGGTAATCCACATGGCACACACGATAGCGAGCCGAAACGGATTTTCCTCCTCTTTGAACTCCTTCTCCAGATCGCGACTTACCATTTTCTTGCGATGTGGTGTGATGTCGAGGCCAAGATCGCGAAATTTAGCTACTTCGTTTTGTTCCGAACTGACCACGACACAAATTTCCGTTTCTTTCACCCGGGCCAGTTTTCGTTCGAGCATCTTTTGCTCCTCCACTTCCGACGCTTTCTTGATACGCATTTCCAGCTCCGAAATGTACTGCGGCCAGTATTTCTGTATCAGATCGTACATCTTGACAGCTGTTGGCTTGTCCAGTGCGACCAACATGGCCTTGCCCTGATAGCCTCTTTCGTTGAAATGCCAGACCAGATCTCTGGCAATATCATTCAGCCGGGAATCTGCTGTCAGAACTACATAGTCTTTCCTGAAAAGATAGGTGAGTTTTCTCTTTTGATCCTCATCAGGTGACTCGTTTTCGAGAATATCTGCCATCTCCTCGTTGAGCTGCGGATTTTTCAATCCCAGCTTTTTACCCTGGTTTACATAGTGAAGCGGCAGGGTGGCACCGTCTTCAGCGGTGGTTCTCCTGCAGCAGTTTCCTCAGGTCATCGCGATTTTTGGCTACGTTATCCTTGTTTTTGGAGGCAGGTACAGCCCCCACCGAAGTGAACGTGTCGTAAATCTGCCGTTCCAGCTCACTGCGGTCAACCACAATCAGGAAAGTGTATGCACCACCCAGTTTTCTGTGAACTTTCTGGCAGATGAACACCATGGAATATGACTTTCCGCTGCCCTGTGTATGCCAGAATACACCGAGTTTACCCTTCAGGTCCTCAATATGACTGACTTTTTCCAGTACCTTGTTTACACCGATGTACTGGTGGTTTTTCGCCATGATCTTGGCCACCTCACCACCGCTGTCGTCAAACAACAGGAAGTTCTCGAAAATATCGAGCAGGCGCGTTTTATCGCAGGTTCCGCGAATCATGGTATCGAGGCTCACGATACCGGCCTCATCTTCTTCAATACGCTTCCAGTCCAGAAAGAATTTGTACGGACTTGTAACGGTACCGACCCTGGCATCGGTGCCATTGCTCAGGATGATGAATGCATTGCAATGGAATATATGCGGAATGGTGTCTTTGTAGTCCGTGATATTGTCTGTGTAGGCATTGCGGAGATCAGTATGATGCGCTTTTAATTCAAAAAAGACGAGTGGAATACCGTTTACGAATCCGATCACATCAGGTCGGCGATTGTAAAGTTCACCTGTTACCTCCAGTTGACGGACGGCCAGGAAGTGATTGTTTCCGGCATCTTCAAAATCAAAAAACGACAAACGCTTTTTCTCCTGCTCACCTTTCCGGTTCAGAAAACTGACTGTTACACCGTCTTTCAGCAGGTGATATTTCTCCTGATTAATGCGTGCCAGTGTTTTGTCGGCTACCTTCTGTCCGATAATAGCCATGGCTTCCTGATAGGCAGCATCCGGCAGTCCCGGATTGTATTTTTCCAGTGCAAGGCGTTGACACCTTTCCCGGTGTGGTTCTGGATGAAATATCCGGTTTGTACAAACATACCGCCCGAGCCACAGGCTGGATCAAGCACCACGCCGTGTTCCGGTTCAACAAAATTTACAATCAGCTGTACCAGACTTGGAGGAGTAAAGAACTCGCCACCTTCCTGCGCACCGGCCCCCTGCATGGAAAACTTCATGAGGAAGTACTCGTAAATCCGCCCGAACACATCGCCGGTGGCGTTGCGTACGGCTTCCTTGTTAAACACGCGTATGAGTTCCCGCAACAAGTCCTGCTCAAACTCCTGGTAATTTTTGGGAAGAATACCCTGTAAATCGGGATAATCGTCTTCAATCAGTCGCATGGCCTGATTGATGGCATCGGCCATATCTTTGCCTTCCGGGAGATTGGCCAGATAGTCGTATTTGGCCTTGTCGTGTAGCATCATGGCACCTGCTGCGAGAAAGTCTTCTTTGGTTATCGCTCGTTTTCCACGGGGGCCATCCGGGATTGACTTTTCGATGAGTACCTTCTTTTCCTCATAGATATTTTGGGCGAAGCGCAGGAACACCAAACCAAGAATGGGATCCTTGTATTCAGCGGCCGTTAACTTGCTGTTGGCTCGCAGCGAGTCTGCGGCGTTCCATAGTTCTGCTTCCAGTTGCTTTAATTGCTCGTTGGTCATTTTTTTTATTTGGCAGATATTTTCAGGTTCTGCAGGTTTCGTCACCAGCACTCCAGACAAAGGGCGTGTTCTGTCCGGAAATGATTACGAAAAGGCAAGTGCCAAGAGCGGTATCCTGAAGTTTCTGAATGCAATGATAGGCAGTTTTGCCGGAATATTGGAAGTTCCGGTCGAATTTTCAGGCAGTTTTTCCTGCATACCTGAAGTCTCCCGTGCAAACAGCTATATCAGGCTGCCGGAATGAATACTGCTGCCACTTGCCGAATTTTTCTTATTTTTGCAGTAAAGATCTGTTTTAGATGATGGATATCTCACGCGAAAGTGAATATTACAAAAAAGCCACCCGAATGGAAGAGGTGGACAATGCCGTGCGTTTCGATGTGCCCGTTGACGACAAGCACCCCTTCTTTACCGATTTTTCGCATCTGCGGGGCACTTTTGAAGAGCGCGTTCTGTTCAGGGCGCTGAATATTAATCCGAAAGATCTGACCTATAACCGGGCAAATAATATCTACAACAAGTCTCTGGTCTTTCTGGCAGGTATGCGTGGCTCCGGCAAAACAACGGAACTAGCCAAAATATCGGCCAAACTGCACAATCCCGATGCCTTTTTCTGTATCACCTGTAACCTCGATACCGGTCTGGACACAAATGATATGGAATATATGGATATCCTTGTCTTTCAGGTCGAACGTCTGTTGACGGAGCTGAAGGATTGCTCTATTGACGCAGATGAGGATATACTGCAGTCGCTGGAAAACTGGTTTTCCGAAAAGGTCACGGAGGTGAACAGTGCCATCAAGAGAGAGGGCGGCTTTGAAATGGAGGTCAGCGCAGGCGCTTCGGGCTTGCTGAGGATTCTCGGGTTCACTTCCCGGATCAAAGCCAATCTGCAGGGTTCGAAAGAAAATGCCACTAAAATCAGAACTGTTTTTCGCACGAACTTCACCGACTTTTCGAGAAAACTCAATGAATTTTTCGAGCACGTCAATATGAAGCTCCGGGAAAAACACCTGGCCCAGGAAATACTCTTCATCATTGACGGCATGGAGAAGGTGGCCACCAGCGATCTCCGCAAAAAGATTGTGGTGGATGAGAACGACCGGATCCGTCAGATCAAGGCCAACACTATTTTTACCCTGCCCATTGAACTGATGGCCGAAACACAGCGTATTGCCCAGATGAATACCGTTCTGGCTTTCCCGTTCATCAAGGTACGGGAAAAAGACGGGTCAGTCATCCAGTCGGCCATGGAAAAATTCAGGGAATTTGTTGCCAAAAGAATAGACGCTGCACTGTTCGATATGCCAGAAACCATTGATCAGGCCATACTTTACAGCGGTGGCTCTCCGCGCGAGTTGCTTCGTATTCTTGAGTACGCCAACCTGCATGCCAGCGACGAGCAGATTACCCGGGAGGCCCTGGAAAAAGGTTTGAAAAAAATGGCTGCCCAGACGGCTCAGTACATCACTGTGGAGGATTTTCTAAAACTGAAAATGCTCAGTGAAGACAATAAACAGGGGCTCGAAACGGCGGTAGATGCCTCCTGGCAGGCGCTGATCGAACAAAATATTGTTTTTGAATACAACGATGGCACATACAAGCGTGTAAATCCGGTTGTCGAATTGTCTGGTTTATACAAGCGCTATGTCGGATAATTATGCAGAAGAAACGGGCTTGCTTTTCAAATTGCTGCGTACACCGGCATTCCGGTTTGTTATTGTCAGTTTCAATCACTACGATTTGGTTCACCGACTGGAGTCTGATCTCTGCAGCCGGTACCCTGCACGCGCTGTAGCCCGCGTGGATTGTGAAAAAGATACTTATCAGGATATCCGTGCCCGGTTCGACGCGCTGTCCGACGGATTTCTGTTTTTTCACAATTTTCAATCCGTATTGAGCGAGCAGCGCAACACGCAGGGAGCGGAAACCCCTGTATTCGCGGAGGAAAACCTCCGGCGGCGGCATATCACTGCAGGACTCAATCTGCACCGCGACTATTGGGCGACACGGCCGGTAGCCTTCATTGTTTTTGTTCGACCCGACTCCGAAGCACTGCCCCTGCGCACTATCATGGAAAAAATGCCTGATTTGTGGTCATTTCGTTCCCTGATACTCGAACTGAAGATGGAATACCGGGAAGATAAAGATATACTGAGCATGTCAGACCGGCTGGAATTCCAAACGGTATCGGCCCTTGATACACAGCAACAACAGGAGCTGAACCGACTGCTCGACCGGCTGGAGCGAACACCGCAGGAAGAAGTCGCTTTTCGGCTCACCCTGTACCCCCTGATTGTAGATTTACTGAAGGAGGGTGGTAATTATCAGAAAGCCCTCCGAATTGTTCAAATCTGGGAAATTGATTTGCCGGAAAATGAACGTGTAGAGGTCTGGAGAATAAAAGGAGAATTGCTCCTGCGCTCCGGCAGAATGTCCGACGCCCTGACTTGCTATGAAGCTGTTACCCGTTTTTATGAACAGGCGAGTCAGGGGGATCCGCAAAATGCGGGCATTAGCAATAATTTGGCGATTTCTTATCAGCTTCTCGGCAAAATACACTCGGAACTTGGTAATTTGGCTTATGCCCTGGCTTACTATGAGCAGTTTCATCAGTTACTAAAAGAGTTGTGCGAAGCGTATCCGCAAAATGTGGATTATAAAAGAGGTTTGGCGATTTCTTATCAGTTTCTCGGCAAAATACATGCGGATCTTGGTGATTTGGCTCATGCCCTGGCTTACTATGAACAGTCTCACCGCTTATTCAAAGAACTGCACGATGCGTATCCGCAAAACCCGGAATATAAAAACGGTTTGGCGATTTCTTGCCGTAATCTCGGCAATACGCATGAGACTTTAGGTAATTTACCGCAGGCATTGGCTGATCAAGAGAAGTCTCATCAGTTATCAAAAGAACTGTACGAGGCATATCCTCAAAATGCGGTGTATAAAAACGGTTTGGCGATTTCTTACCGGTTTCTGGGTAAAATGCACAAGGTCATGGGTGATTTGCCGCAGGCCCTTGCTTATCATGAACTGTCTCATCAGTTATTGACAGAACTGCACGAGGCTTATCCTCAAAGCGCAGACTTTAAATACGATATGGCCCGTTCTTATGCCCAATTGGGCTTGTTTCATGAACAAAGTATGCTCAATCTGGAGAAAGCAACTTATTTCTATTCGAAGAGCTTGAAAATTCTCCGGGAAATGGCAGAAATAATCCCGATGTATGCAGAATTGAAAAAATGGGTAGAAGACGCAATCTCAAGAACAGGTAAATCCCCGGAGCCCGCTTGAATATTCAAGTGTGCTGTACCCCCTCCCTGCCAACCGCATCTTCCCTCGTATTTTCCGTATGAAGACCTTTACCTCCAAGCAGATTTTCATATGGCACGAACCAATTCAGGAGGCACTTCGAGGATATCCAAACTTGCGCTGATGCAGCAGGCATATCTTGATACCACATCCAGAACACTTTTTCTAACTGGCACATGCTGGCGTAAATGGTTTTGTATGCTGCGAACCAGTTTTTTTTAACCGCAGAAAGGGGCTTGATTAACCAGTACCCGCCTCCCCACACCGGATGATTGACTGGCAACAGCTACCCCCAATTCCCGCATTATTTTTAGCTTTGCCCAAACAATCTTGTCTCATGCATTACACTCTTGCCAGCCGCCTCCTGCCGCTCTTTTTCTGCCTCCTGTTTTCTCTCACCGCCATCGCACAGGAGCTTCAGTGGACCTCCGACGGCAACAGCTACTGGGTGTCGGATAAAGAAGGCATTGCACAGGTCAATTTTGCCACCAAACAAAAAACTGTCATTGTAGCCACAGACAGGCTCACTCCCGCCGGAGCAGCCAAACCGCTGTCGGTCAGGTCGTTCAAGCCCTCCGCCGATGGAAAGAAGATACTGATTTTCACCAATACACAGCGGGTGTGGCGCTACGAAACCCGGGGCGATTACTGGGTGTATGACCTCGGCCCGGGAACGCTCCGTCAGCTGGGCACCGGTCTGCCGGTCGCATCCCTGATGTTCGCCAAAATATCGCCCGACGGCTTGTCGGCTGCCTACGTTAGCAAGCACAATATCTATGTTGAAAATCTCGCCTCCGGAAAAATTACCCGCCTGACCAGTGACGGTACGGATAAAATCATCAACGGCACTTTTGACTGGGCTTATGAGGAGGAGTTTGACTGCCGCGACGGCTTCCGGTGGTCGCCCGACAGCAAGTCCATCGCTTACTGGCAAATAGACGCCAGCGATGTGAAGTATTTCCTGATGATCAACAACACCGACTCCATCTACTCCCGCACGATCCCGGTGGAGTATCCCAAAGTGGGAGAAAATCCGTCTGCCTGCCGGATCGGGGTGATCAACCTGAAAAGCAAAAAAACGACGTGGATGAAGGTGCCGGGCGATCCGGTGCAGCACTATATTCCCAGAATGGGCTGGACACCCGGCACCACCGGGATTGTCTTGCAGCAGCTGGACCGGAAACAACAGGAGAGCAAAACTTTCATCTGCCAGGCAGCGACCGGTGCTGCGACGCAGGTTTACGCCGAGAGAGATGAAGCATGGACCGATGTACAGGATGTCTGGAGAAATGAAGGCGGACTGGAGTGGATCAGTCAGGGCAATGAATTTATCTGGGCCAGCGAGAAAAATGGCTGGAGAAGTTATTACCGGGTATCCCGGGACGGTCAGCGGGAGGTAAATATCACCCCGGGCGATTATGATGTGATCAGTCCGGTATTGCTGGATGAGGCAAACAACGCGTTTTACTTCATGGCTTCTCCGGACAATGCCACGGAGCGTTACCTCTACCGTACCTCACTGGACGGCACCGGGAAGGCGGTCAGGCTTACGCCGATGGGCCAGAAAGGAACCCACAGCTATCAGATCTCATCAAATGGTTTGTGGGCTTTCCACAGTTTTTCCAATGCCGGATTCTCCCCGGCCCGCGAGCGTATTTCGCTTCCGGATCACCGCTCCCTGGATGTAGAAGACAGTGTGGCGGCAAAATGGGCCAAACACGATCCGGGCAAGAACAAAGTGGAGTTTTTCCAGGTAACCACATCAGAGGGTGTTACCATGGACGGTTGGATGGTCAAACCGGCCAACCTGGACACCACCAAAAAATATCCGGTTGTATTTTATGTCTATTCGGAACCGGCCGGTGCTACCGTCAGAAATGCCTGGGGAACGGGCTCCAACTGGCTGTATGACGGAGATGCGGCCGCCGACGGCTACTGCTATATTTCCCTCG
>JAJTFM010000107.1:8110-11100 GCA_021298575.1 Saprospiraceae bacterium
CGGAAAGCCATTTACAGAAAAATCGGTATCGTCAACATTCGGGATCAGGCGCTGGGCGCGCAGGCCCTGCTGAAACGGTGGTCGTGGCTGGATGAAAAAAGGGTTGCCGTGCACGGCTGGAGTGGCGGCGGAAGCGCCACCCTCAACCTGCTGTTTCAGTATCCGGAAATATACCAGACAGGCATCTCCGTGGCGGCAGTGGCCAACCAGCTTTGTTACGACAATATTTATCAGGAACGATACATGGGCCTGCCGCAGGAGAACAGAGATGATTTCGTCGCCGGTTCGCCCGTCACACACGCCAGAAGCCTCAAAGGCAATTTGTTGTACATCCACGGCACGGGCGACGACAATGTACACTTTCAGAATGCCGAATTGCTCGTAAACGAGCTGGTTAAACACGGGAAACAGTTTCAGTACATGGCCTATCCCAATCGCTCCCACGGCATAAGCGAAGGCGAGGGCACATCAGATCATCTGAAGGGGTTGTTTACCCGGTATTTACAGGAAAAATGCCCGGCAGGAGCCCGGAGCCGGACAATGAACGCGGATATTGAACATTGAGGACGTTACGGGGTTTATCAGTAATGCAGGATGCAAGGATTGTCTTTCCAGCCCGCGTTTCTCATTATTTCTTCAAAAGTGCTTTTCAATCACTCCGGTATGCGCATTCGCTACGTCTTTTTTTATTTGCTGCTCGCCAATACAATTTTTGCACAAAACACGATAACAGGCACCATTCAGAGCGGTGGTCTCACACGTGAATACCTCCTGTATGTTCCTGCTTCCTACACCGGCAATACGGCAGTGCCTCTGGTATTCAACCTGCACGGATATACTTCCAATAATACGGAGCAATTGTTTTATGCCGACTTCCGGCCCATTGCCGACACTGCCAATTTCATCATTGCACTGCCCAACGGCACCAAAGATACTCAGGGCAATCGCTTTTGGAATACTTTTCTGGGCAATTCCACGGTGGATGATGTCGGTTTTATCAGGGATCTGCTCAACTCCCTGCAGGCAACCTACAACATTGATACCAACCGGGTTTACAGCACAGGCATGAGTAACGGTGGCTTCATGAGCTACTCACTGGCCTGCGAACTCGGCGACCGTATCACTGCTATTGCCTCCGTCACCGGCACGATGATACAATCGAAGCTGAATGCCTGCAATCCGGTGCGTCCGGTACCGGTGATGCAAATCCACGGTACGGCCGACAACACAGTACCTTTCAACGGATCCCAGGTGAGCACTTTTGTCAGCATACCGGTTCTGGTGGACACCTGGGCGGGATTCAATAACTGTAATCCTGTGCCTGCCATCACTCAGGTACCCAATATCAGCACAACGGATGGTTGTACGGCAGAGCATTATTTATATACCGGTGGTGACCAGGGAAGTACCGTAGAGTTCTACAAAATAACCGGTGGTGGTCATACCTGGCCGGGCGCAGCATTCACTATTGGTGTAACCAGTCAGGATTTCAGCGCCAGCAAGGAAATCTGGAGATTTTTCAGCCAGTACCGACTGAATCAGTCGTCAGAAACCGGTGCACCGGAATCGCTGGCAGCAACCTGGACGGCAGCCCCCAATCCGGCACAGGAGTACTTGACACTTCAGTGCGCAGATCAGCGCCCGGTGAGGAGGATACAGGTCTTTGACGCCGTGGGCCGCCTGCAACAGACTGTTTTCCCGGGCAATAACGGTCCGATTGAGATAGGAACCGGAAACTGGTCTGCCGGGGTGTATGTCGTAATCATAGAGCAGGAGTCGGGTGTAACTCCGCTAAAGGTGGTCGTGGCGGGAGGCCGCCCTTGATCACCCTGTTTTTTTAACCGCAGAGTTACACAGAGTTAACCGCAGGGTGGCGCGAAGTAGTCTTTCTCTGCGTAACTCTGCGTCGCACTCTGCGTAACTTTGCGGTTAAACAGAACTGGGTCGTATTGTACATGTTTCGGCAAGAGAAGATACGATGCAAGATGTGTTCTGCCAAAGCAATCCTCATTCGATATTTCCGGTTCGCACTTTTCCAAAATGATATCCAATATGACGTTATCCGAATTTATTTCCCGTTTTGATTATGCAAACTCCGTTGTGTTACTGGAAGGAAAGCGCAACGTACTACCCGCCGATGCAGAAAAGCTCACAGCACTCGGTCGCCTGCTGGCCACGAATACCAGACTGATGACATTCAGAAGCGGAAATGCTGCCGGAGCCGATCAACTGTTTTCCGAGGGTGTGACTGCTGTAAATCCCGAGCGGTTGCAGGTAGTGACGCCCTATTCAGGTCACCGGAAAAAGACCAATGTAGCCTTCCAGACCTACTCACTGGAAGACATGAACCTGGCTGAAGAGCCGGAGGTGGGGTATCACTCCCGGGGAAACAAAAAAATGGAGAAACTGATAGATCAGTATCGCAGGCGACCGGAACCAGTATGCAATGAAAGCTGCCTATATCCTGCGCGATACGGTCAAGGTAGTTGGTGCGCGTGGAATCAGTCCGGCCAGCATTGGTATCTTTTACGACGATCTGTCTGATCCCATGTCGGGTGGCACAGGCCATACCATGCAGGTATGCGTAAATAACGGGATTCCGCTGCTGGACCAGCGTATCTGGCTTGAATGGCTCCCGTAGCCTACTCCCTCACAGCATACCTGACGCCCTCCTCCGCGAGGTACGTCTCGGGGAACTCCTCGCGCGCTTCCGCGAGGTGGCGGTCGGTGTTTGCATACCGGCCTGAAATATGTCCGATCAGCAGGCGGCGAACACCTGCCCTGCGAGCTACGCGGGCAGCCTGACGGGCCGTGGAATGAAAGGAGATGAGCGCCTGCTCTTCGTGGTCGTCGGCGAAGGTAGCCTCGTGATAGAGCAAATCAACTCCGGCGACAGTTTCGGCCACCTTGTCGGAAGGCAGGGTGTCGCTGCAGAAAGCATACGAGCGCAGCAGAGCGGGAGGCAGGGTGAGCTGTTTATTCTCAATCAG
>JAJTFM010000108.1 GCA_021298575.1 Saprospiraceae bacterium
CGGAGCTACGTAACTGAAAAAAGGTGAAAAATGGCGAAAAATGAGCCGTTTTTGACTCGGCGAGAGAATCCTGAACAAGCTCTCACCATCTGCTCATCCACAAAGGACTCCTGACCGAGTGTCAGCGTGGACATGTCTATTCGCTCGAACATCGCTGGCGGCACCGAGAGCCGGATCAGATCAGAGGCCACTTTGGGTATTCCGAGTGCATAGCGGGCGTACCGGTCATGCGGCTGATGCGGGAACATATCCCGCGGTGGTTTCTGTTTTGGCATTAAAGGGTGTTTGATGCGTGAAATGATTAATTCATACCAAAATTAAACCCTTTTTTTGAGAATAGCAAGTAGCGGAGCACGAAAACGAACTGAAAAATCATAAAAAACGGACCAATAACCGGAGGTAATTCGTTTCACCCCTCCGGGGCTTGTTCTGTTTGGAGCAGGCGCCTGGCGATTAACATATCGCTCCTCCGGAGCTGGTTGTGTACACGGTTCGCAGGGCGGCCCGGGTAATATTTGGTCTGGTTTTGTTTAACCGCAGAGTTGCGCAGAGAATGATACTCTGCGTAACTCTGCGCAACACTCTGCGTAACTCTGCGGTTAAACAAAACAGATTCCTGACATACAAAACCATGTACGGGTAAAAAAGCGGTTATTCCGGGATTTACATACTTCGCGCGTAAATAGACAGCGGGATAATTACCGGCGCTGCCAGCAATTATCCCGCTATCTGTTAAATAAACAGGATTCTATCCAGACATCCAGCAGTTCATTGGCCTTTAAACCAATAATATTTGCTGGAATTCAGTTCCTGAGCATCTATTTCCCTCTCATCTTCGCAGCTGCATACCGCTGGAAGCGCACGGCATTCACTTTGTGTGCAGAGAGCGTTTCAGCAAAGGTATGCGTGCCGGATTCGTCCGGCCTGGCACAGAAGTACAGGTATTTGTGCTTTTCGTGGTTCAGCACGGCATCAATACTCGGGATAGACGCCATGCTGATGGGCCCGGGCGGGAGTCCCTTGTACATATAGGTATTGTAGGGGGAATCGAAGCCGGTGTGTTTCTGCGTCACGCGGTGTGTAGCGAAATCGCGGGTGGCGAACACACAGGTCGGGTCGGCCTGCAGTTTCATGTCAACACGGAGGCGATTCAGATAGACACCTGCAATACGCGGCTTTTCGTCGTTATTGTTGGTTTCTCTTTCAACAATAGAGGCTACCGTATAAATTTCATGCGTGGAAAGGCCCATTTGCGTGGCGCGTTGCTCCCTGCCGTTTTTAGCCCAGAATGCATCATGTTCCTTTACCATACGATCGAGGAAACCCTTTGCGTCGGTATTCCAGTATATCTCGTAAGTATTCGGGATAATCACCGAGATAAGCGTTTCGTGGGTCAGATTGTACTGCTCCAGGTATTTGTCGTTGTGAAACAGGCGAATCAGCGAAAGAGAATCGGCTTCCAGAAGCTGCGACACCTTGCCAGCCACCTCTTCGGGAAGGCGCATTGTAGTGAGCACCAGCCTCACGGGCGCCTGCGGACCGCTGCGCAGGTGCTGAATAAGCTGCTTGTTTGTCCAGCCCGCTTTTACCTCGTAACGACCGGCGCGCATCACATCTTTTTTGTAGTTCATCTGGGCGGCGAGCCAGCGAAAATTGGCCTCATCGCGGATGAATCGGCCTTTTTTCAATATTTTAACGACATCTTCAAAGGAAGAGCCTGTTGGAATATAAACATAGGGGTCGGTAATATCCGAAGCTACCGAAGGCACGAATGCACCCTGAATGGGTTGCCAGGCGAAGTATCCGCCTGCAACAACAAGGACGATAGCCGCAATAACAATATTACGGCGCGTAAGAAAAGCAAATTTCATGGTAATTGACTGAAACGGGGGTATCGTGAGGTGCATGCTCTTAGTGTTTCAGGTTCTTCGCAAAGAAACCGAGCAGATCGCCCACGGTCTCTCTGAGATCCTTCCTGTTCACTACCAGATCTACAAATCCATTCTCAAGCAAAAATTCCGAGGTCTGGAACCCCTCCGGAAGGTCTCTTTTAATTGTTTCACGAATAACTCGCGGACCGGCAAATCCGATGAGTGCTTCCGGTTCGGCCAGATTGATATCTCCCAGCATGGCAAAGGAGGCTGTGACTCCACCGGTGGTTGGATCGGTCATCAGCGAGAAGTACGGCAGACCGGCTTTGGCCATGAGCGTGAGCTTGGCGCTGGTTTTTGCCATCTGCATCAGAGAGAATGCACTTTCCATCATACGGGCACCGCCCGATTTGGAGATAATCATAAGGGCAGAACCCGACTCGAGGGCATGGTCAATGGCCAGCGATATTTTTTCACCCACCACAGAACCCATAGAGCCTCCGATGAAACGGAAATCCATGGCAGCGACCACCAGCGGTCGGCCATGCACATTTCCGGCACCGATAGCCAGTGCGTCATTCAGACCCGTCTTTTTGCGGGAATCCTCCAGACGCTTGTCGTAGGGCTTGAGGTCCTTGAAATTCAGGAAGTCAACGGATACAAGGTCGTCGTGAAGAGTGACATAATCCTGATCGTCGAAAAGAATCTCGAAATACTCTTCCGAACCGATCGGCGTGTGCCAGTCGCACTTCGGACACTTATAGAAGTTGTCGCGCAGTTGCTTGGTAGTAGAGGTTTCCTTGCATTTTTTGCACTGAAACCATACGCCCTCAGGTACGTCTTTCTTGTACTTGGTAGCCGTGGTGATACCTTCGCGCAGTCGTTTGTACCAGCTCATATCGTTTAGTTGTTGAGATGCAGCGTGTGTTCCGCAATTGGCGGCAAAGATAAATTACATATCGGTGCCAGTCACATATTTTTTACACGCTCCAGTATCCGAGGTATTTCAGGAAGAGTTTTACCAGATTTTCGGCATCGGAAATAGCGCGGTGGTGTTGGCCCGTGAACAATATCTGCTCCATTTCCACTGCTTTCTTCAGTCCGGGAGCGCTTTTCATCCGTTTCATCAGTCGGTACGGCTCTTTCAGATTGACGTGACTATCAGTCCACTCGTGCTCCAGCCGGTGCATCCGGCAATCGCTGGCGAACATCCTTTTGTCGAAACCTCCCCACGAACACAGCGTGTAGTCTTCCTCAAACACCCGGCCCCAGTCCCAGAACTCCTCGATTACATCCGGAAAATACCGCGCCCTGTTCACATCATCCTGCTCTATTCCTGTCAGATTTCTGCAGAAGGGCGACAGGATCGGGTGCGCCAGCGGTCGAATAAACCTGTTGAATTTGCCGCGCACCTCCCCGTACTCATTGATTTTATATGCACCGATTTCTATGGTTTCCTGCACGTAGCCAGGGGGCTGGTTTTCCCAGCAGGTAGCTTCCAGATCATAAATGATGTAGTTCATGACTATTTACATAGGTTCAGCGCAGACCAGTCAGACGCAGTATGTACCAAATGAATAATCGCCACTTTTGTTTTTGAGTATGGTAAAAAACTTGCTTTTCCACCTCATATTCAACTGCTGCAGTGGACGGGTGTCGCAAGGGGAACGGCATGCTGCCTGCCCGGACCAGCTGATGGCGAAGTCTTGCCTTGGTATTGGTGGCGTCCGCATCGCCTACTCCCACGTTTTCGATCAGATTTATATTCGGAATGATACACAGCCCGTCGTATTTCAGGATGGAGTAAAACCACGCATACGCCCAGGAGTTGTTTTCTTCCCGGCTGGTAACATAAAACTTGTCCATCATGTAGGTCTGTGCCATATGCCCGGGTATGAGCGCACGCACGCGATTCTCCTTGTCGAATGCCTCCAATCCGTCGAGGTCGGAGGACATTTTCACCCAGGCCCGGCGCCAGGAGGCCCAGCCCCATACCAGACTGAAACGGGAGAAGAAGTAGCTGTCTGCGAGGTGTCTGGTGTACTTTTCGGCCACATTGGAACCGGTGATGTGCATGATACGCTCATCATTCCGGTATTTCAGGAGCAATTCCTCGCAGTAAGGGAAGAAAGTGGGATCCGGCAAACAATCGTCTTCCAGTATAATACCGTATTCTTCATTGAAAAAAAACCAGGTCAGCGCATCCTTTACCCCTTCGCGCAGTCCCCAATTACGCTCTCTGAACAGGGTGCGCACTTCGCAGGGCCAGTCAATACCGCGCACCAGCATATGGCATGCTTCCGTATTCAGTCTGTCGTCGTCCCTGCCCTGGCGCGGGCCGTCCACGTGTACATATACGCGCGCAGGCCTGACGGCGCGAATCCGTTCCATAACAGCCGCTGCATGGCCTGGGCGATTGAAGAACAAAAGGAGAACGGGCGTTTGCATGATATAAGAGCTTGTTCAGGATTCTCTGCCGGTGGCAAAAACAGGCTGATTTTTTGTCAGTTTTTGCGTTTTTGAAGGCGCATAGCCGGTGCTAAGTAACTGAAAAAAGGTGAAAAATGGCGAAAAATGAGCCGTTTTTGACTCGGTGAGAGAATCCTGAACAAGCTCTGAAGGAAAGTGGTTATTTTCGCCGCAAATATGAGCAATTCAGCTGAATCAGGGCAGCCAAATGTGCTGCTCGTCACAACTTATCCCCACGGAGGCGCTGGAACTGCCTGCCGCCGCCTGCAAACTGCCCTGCAAAAATCGGGCGTAAATGCCGGTTTACTGACGCAAAAAGACGTGAGCGGCCGATTCAACTTCATCGCAGAACGGCTGTCGTTTCTGCCGTGGGAACACGATAAATCGGTGCGTTTTTCCTTCTCATTGGCCAATTTCGGCACCGATATCAGCCGGCACCCGCTCGTGCAACAGGCCGATGTCATTCACCTGCACTGGTGGAATCAGGGATTTCTATCTCTACGGAACCTGGAAGCGCTCGGTCGCTCCGGCAAAAAGATTGTCTGGACGCTGCACGATATGTGGGCATTCACAGGAGGATGCCACTACGACTGGGGGTGCGGGGGATTCAGCGATTCGTGCGGGCATTGCCCCTACCTGCGCTTCCCCTCGGACAGAGACCTGTCGAACCAGGTGTGGAAACGGAAAAAGAGCCTCTATCCCGCCGGAATGGAAATTGTTACTTGCAGCAAGTGGCTGGCTGAACAGGCCCGTATGAGCAGTCTGCTCGGAACGTACTCCATTACCGATATTCCCAATCCGATTGACACAGATCAGTTCAAACCGGCCAGTCCGGCAGAGAAACTGGCCTTCCGCGAGCGGTTCGGACTGGCGCCCGACACGCGGCTGATTCTGTTCGCAGCCATGAATATCAAAAACCCCTTCAAAGGGTTTACTTACTTTCGGGAAGCACTGCATGAATTGCGCGACCTTGAAAATACGGCGGTGGTGGTGGTTGGGAAGAGCGATCCCGCCGATTTTGAAGGGGTGACGCTACCCCTTGTTCAGCCCGGACTGATTCAGAGTGCGACGGAAATGGCCGCCGTTTATGCAGCCTGTGATGTATTTGTCATCCCGTCGCTGGAAGAAAATCTGCCCAACACGATCATGGAGAGCCTGGCATGCGGTACGCCTGCAGTAGGATTCAACACCGGGGGTATCCCGGAAATGATTGAACACGGGGTTACCGGTCTGGTATCACCTGCCAAAAACAGCAGTCAGATGGCCCGCGATATCAGGCAGGTACTGGATGAACCCGAAAAACGGGCTGACATGGGCCGGAACGCACGCAGCAAGGTACTCACCGAATACGCAGAACCGGTCATTGCACGCCGCTATATGGAAGTATATCAGCGGTAAATTTCCGAACATGCCCTTATCTTTGTCGCCACAAAACAAGCATCGCTATGTCCAGAAAAGACGAATTCACCGCGGAAATACAGTCGGGATATAACTTTTCAGGCTCCTCTATCGTACTCGGAGGCGCCATGATTGACGCAGAAGCCGTACCCGGACTGCAGGTAAAGGTCCCGTTGCGCACCATGAACCGCCACGGACTCATCGCCGGAGCCACCGGTACAGGCAAAACCAAAACCCTGCAGGCCATAGCCGAACAACTGGCCGGCAACGGAGTGCCCTGGCTGCTCATGGACATCAAGGGCGACCTCTCGGGGGTGGCCATGCCGGGCACTGAGAATCCGAAAATCATAGAAAGAGCCGGAAAAATCGGTATCAACTGGAAACCGACGGGCAACACCGTGGAATTCCTAACCCTGTCGGGCGAAAAGGGTGCCCGCCTGCGCGCTACCATCAGCGAGTTCGGTCCGGTGCTGTTCAGCCGTATTCTCGGACTGAATGATACACAGGGCGGTGTAATCGCCGTGGTATTCAAATACTGCGACGACAAGGGACTGCCACTCCTCGACCTCAAGGATTTCAAGAAAGTACTTCAGTTCCTCGGAAATGAAGGAAAAGCAGAAATAGAAGCCGAATTCGGTCAGTTCTCGGCTGCTACCGCCGGTACCATTCTCCGCAAAGTGGTGGAAATGGAACAGCAGGGCGCCGATCTGTTCTTCGGTGAAACTTCTTTCGCCGTAAGTGATCTGGTCAGAATGGACGAAAACGGCCGAGGGGTAATCAATATCGTGCGCCTCACCGATATTCAGGACCGGCCCAAGCTGTTCAGCACCTTTATGTTGCAAATGCTGGCTGAAATATATGCATCCTTCCCCGAAGAGGGCGATATGGAACAACCCAAACTCTGTATCTTTATTGACGAGGCGCACCTCGTTTTTCAGGAGGCTACTCCGGCACTGATGCAGCAACTGGAAGCCATTATCAAGCTGATCCGCTCCAAAGGGGTGGGTATCTATTTCATCACGCAGAACCCGGCAGACATCCCGGACAGTATTCTCGCACAGCTCGGTCTCAAGGTACAACATTCGCTCCGCGCATTTACCGCCAAGGACCGAAAGGCTATCAAGCTGGCAGCCGAAAACTACCCGATTACCAAGTATTACGAAACGGAAGATCTGCTGACATCACTGGGTATCGGCGAGGCCATCGTGAGTGTGCTGAATGAAAAAGGTATTCCCACGCCCCTCGCACACACGCTCATGCGCGCACCGGAGAGCCGAATGGACGTACTAACTCCCTCCGAAATTGACTCCATCATCGAACGGTCGGCTATTGCACGAAAGTATAATCAGGAGGTGGACAGAGAGAGCGCCTATGAAATTCTGAACCAGAAAATAGCGGAAGCGCAAGAAAGTCAGCCCGCCCCGCAACAAAAAGGCGATTCAACTGTCCGTAAGGAGAAAGAAGAGCCCGGCATGCTCGAAACGCTTGCCAAAGACCCGCTCGCCCGCCAGATTGGCCGCACAGTGGCCCGCGAACTCACCCGCGGACTGCTCGGTGTACTCGGACTGGGTGGCGCGTCGAGAAAAAGCTCTTCCAAAAGCTGGTTTTAACCCATGACAGGTTTCCGATTCTCCGACTACAAACCCGATCCGAACGAAAGCCTTTTCGATCGCCTCTTCAAAATGTTTCAGGAACTGATGCTATACTCCTCCGGGAATGTGGCGCAGGCTCTGTCGTGGCTCAACGACCTCGACCGACAGTACAAACTCACCACGCCGGAATATGGTCTGGGCGATTTCATTCAGGAGCTCCGCGACAGGGGTTACATTCGCGACGACGACAGTGAGGGTGGTCAGGGCGCTACCGCCAAACTCGAAATCAGTCTGCGGCAGAAAAGCCTGGATGATATCTTCGGCGACCTGAAAAAAGCCAAAAGCGGCAAGCACAATACCTCGGTGATCGGCCGCGGCGATGAACACACTGCCGATATCAAACCGTACGAATTCGGCGACAGCCTGGATAACCTCGCAGTGACCAACTCCCTGCACAACGCCTATATCAACCATGGTATAGACGAGTTCAAACTCACGCAGGATGATCTGGAAGTACACGAAACCTTCTACCAGAGCCAGATGTCCTCTGTGCTTATGATTGATATTTCGCACTCGATGGTTCTGTACGGGGAAGACCGCATTACGCCGGCCAAGAAAGTTGCCATGGCACTGGCCGAGTTTATCAGAACCCGATTCCCGAAAGACACCCTCGACATCATTGTGTTCGGCGACGATGCCTGGCCCATCGAACTGCAGGAAATACCCTATCTGGAAGTAGGACCCTATCATACAAACACGGTAGCC
>JAJTFM010000109.1:2500-4874 GCA_021298575.1 Saprospiraceae bacterium
AACGTCTTCACTGCGTCCGAAAGGGTCTGCATCAGCGTGGCATGCGTTCCGAGACTGGTATCGCCCGAATCCACCTGGGCACTGTGTGTATCAAAGCCTCCCAGCTGACAAAGGTAAATCTTCGTTTTACACCCCCCGCGTATCATGCGCGCAATGGTTTTCAGCTGACTGGCAAAAGTGTTATTCGGATAGGTGGCAATAGCGTTACTGCCCGCATTGAATACCTGAGATATCCGCTGGGCATACAGGTTTATACTGCGCTCCACTCCCATAATATACGCCAGTTCGTCGCCGTGTTCCGTATCGGGTATGTTGGTAACGGGAGCCCCGCCAATTGTCTGAATCAGGGAAAAGAAGCCCGCAGGATCCTGTCCGCTCAGATTAATCGAATTCTGGTGTTCCGATTCAGTGTGAAAACCCAGGGATGTATTCGGATCACCTACCTGAATACCCAGCGGATCGGGCATGGATGCCGTAGGTTCTCCTGCCACATCAGGGTAAAAAGCCTGAAGGGCACGGCCCATCCAGCCAGACGCTGTGCTGGAACCGATACCGGAATCTGAACCGGCAAGCCAAATATCGGTACCCTTGAAGTGCGACTGGTTCATGCTCTGATAGCCAACTGCCTGTATGACATTGACCATACCGTTGTCGTACATAGACTTCAGCGCCGTCATGCCCGGGTGCAGTCCCGCAATACTGTCGCTGGACAATCCGCTGTCAATATTGATAAAGGCACCCTGATCAATACGCGTGGTTGGCCTGAGCTGAGCATAGCGATCGTAACGGGCTGCCGGAATGACCATGTTAAGTCCGTCGTTACCACCTTTCAGCTGTATAAGCACCAGCACCCTGTCCTCAACCCCGTCGCAATCCGAAAGAATCCGGGCCATTTTGCTGTTGGCAAAAGGGCGTACGGAAAAACCGTTGAGGGCGAAGGGCGTTACGCCGGCTGCCGGTAAAAACCTGAGGAAATTTCTCCTTTTCATGCGCTTGACAGATTTCGGTGTGAAGTACTGGACTTTCAGGGTGTGAATATAGGTTAGACAGGGAAAATAAAGAAAGTTTAATCGTAAAAAATCAAACAACTGTTTTATTCGTTAAGGTTCAAGTTGCCTCTCATTCAGTCCAATTCCATACTTTCGCCCTGAAATTAATATTCAAACATGAAAAAACTGCTCTCTTTACCGCTGTTACTCTGCTTTCTTTCCGTGTCATTCGCACAGGAAAGTGATACCTACGAGTTCAGGGAATACAAGCGCCATGCCGCCACACCCGTAAAAAGTCAGGACCAGACCGGTACCTGCTGGGCTTTCAGCACAGCCTCTTTCCTGGAAAGTGAAGCCCTTCGCCTCGGAAAGGGCGATGTGGATCTGAGCGAAATGTTCGTTGTACGCCATATTTATCGCCAGAAATGTGAAAATTACATTCGCCGGCAGGGTACGGCGCAACTCAGCGAAGGAGGACTGGCACACGACTACCTCAACGCTGTAAAAGAATATGGCGTTGTACCGGAAAGTGTTTATCCGGGCCGTAAAGACGCAAAAACACCATTTAACCACGGCCCGCTCGAAAAGGCCCTGCGCGAAAAATGCCAGTCGCTGGTAGACGATGCGCGAAACAAAAAACTGGGAGCCGACTGGATGGCACCGGTTGATTCCATTCTCGATGTTTATCTGGGAGCCGCGCCGCGCAAGTTCACCTATAATAACGCAGTGTTCAGTCCTCAGTCGTTCCGCGACTTTCTGGGTATCAACCCGGACAATTACGTTTCTGTGACCTCTTTCACACACCACCCCTTCTGGACATCCTTCACGCTGGAAGTTCCGGATAACTGGTCAAACGGCGATTTCTACAATCTGCCCCTTGACGAGTTCATGCGCTGTTCCACACATGCCATCAAAAAAGGCTACACGATGGCCTGGGACGCCGATGTGAGCAACTCCGGATTTGCCGCCAAAAGCGGGTTGGCTATTGTTCCGAAAGCAGATTTGTCAGCTATGAGTTCTTCCAAGCGCGAAAAAGCCTTCAAACAATACCAGCCGGAAGTGGCTGTCAACCAGGAATACCGCCAGCAACTGTTCGACAGACAGGAAACAACCGATGACCACCTGATGCACATCGTGGGTGTACTGGACGAGAAAAAATCGGGGCTTTTCTATATTACCAAAAACTCCTGGGGCGAAATTTCGGAAAATAAAGGCTATGTTTATGTCTCTGATGCATACCTCCGACTCAATTCCATCTCGTTCACGCTCCCCAAAGAAGCAATTCCGCAGGATCTTCGCCGCCGACTCGGACTGGAGCCCGGCGAGGTGAATATTGAACGTACACCGGAAATGAATATACAGCCTGCAACGCCGCCAACGCCGCC
>JAJTFM010000109.1:4906-12962 GCA_021298575.1 Saprospiraceae bacterium
CAAGACTACCACTTACGGACGCTCCAAGCCGGCGCCAACCACCATACAGACACGCCCTGCCAAGTCATCAGGCAACAAAAAAGATTAACCGATGCCTGTCATTTCTAAAATTCTGACTTCACCATGAAAAATACACCACTCACCGAAAAACACACCGCACTTGGTGCGAAAATGGCCGAATTCGCAGGCTATAATATGCCCATCTCCTACTCTACGATCACCGAAGAACACCATGCCGTCAGACAGGCAGTGGGTGTGTTCGATGTGAGCCACATGGGTGAATTCATTGTACGCGGAAAACAGGCTACCGCTTTTCTGCAGGCAGCTACTTCAAATGATGTAAGCAAGCTGAAGCCCGGAGAAATACAGTACTCCTGCATGCCCAATAAAAAAGGCGGCATTGTAGATGATCTGCTCGTCTACCGCCTCGACGACGATGCCGAAATGACCGTGGACGGCGAAGAGTCGTACATGCTCGTAGTAAATGCCAGTAACGAAATCAAGGACTGGCGCTGGCTCAAGCGTATTTCCCGCGGATTTGAAGTTAAAATGCAGAATATTTCGTCCAAGACAGGACTTATAGCTGTACAAGGTCCCAAAGCCGTGGAGGCACTGAAAAAACTGACTGACATTGACCTGGGCTCCATCAAATACTACAACTTCCGCAGAGGCAAGTTCGCAGGCTGTCAAAACGTGATTGTATCAGCAACAGGCTATACCGGTGCCGGAGGCTTCGAAATTTACGCCAAAAACCGCGATATCGCCAAAATATGGGATAAGGTGTTCAAAGCCGGCGAGAAATTCGGTATCAAGCCCGCGGGCCTGGGCGCGCGCGATACCCTGCGCCTGGAGATGGGATACTGCCTCTACGGCAACGACATCAACGATAAAACCAGTCCGCTGGAAGCCGGTCTCGGATGGATCACCAAGCTGAACAAGGAAGCCGATTTCCCTTCCAAAGAGAAATTTGTCAAGCAAAAAGCCGATGGCGTAAAGCGCAAACTGGTGGCATTCACCCTCGATAACGAGCGCCGTGTACCCCGCCACGATTACGTTATTGAAAGTCGCCGCGGTGCCGTCATTGGCGTGGTTACCTCAGGTACCCACTCCCCTACCCTCGACAAGCCGATTGGTATGGGTTATGTGAAAGCGAAATATGCTGAACCAGGCACGAAGATTATGATTGTTGCCGGCAGCAAGAAACTGGAGGCGGTGGTATGCCGACTGCCGTTTGTGTCGGGGAAAGTGTAGAAAGCTGGCGATTTTTGCCCACGCCGGCCGCAAAGCATCCTGCAAGCGGCCGGCGTGTTTGTTATGTGAGTATATGTAGGGAACTTTACTGCACCCACCCAAGAACTCCATACAAAGGAATATTGCGCATCCAGTCCTGACTCTCGTAACCAGCCAGTGATGTTCTGATACATACTTCAGGCTTGTATTTGTCGTAATACACCCGGAGGCTGCGGGACCGGACGTTCACAGCTGACTTGACTTCAACGGGTATGGCCAGCCCATCTTTCTGAATGACAAAATCAATTTCGGATTCGCCTGAATCGGGCGTCCAGTAAAAAGCATGCTGTTTCTGGCTTATCAGTTGCTGCAAAACAAACTGTTCGGTTATCACTCCCTTGAACTCTGTAAACATCTGGTTGCCTCGGAGCAGAATTTCGGGTGTAATTCCACCCATGGCGCAAAGTAAACCAACATCATTCAGGTAGATCTTGAAATCAGACCAGTCGGCATAAGCACTGATCGGAATACCCGGCTTGCTTATGCGGGTCACTTTCTGGATCAGCCCTGCATCCTTGAGCCATTCAATAGCCAGCTCAAATTCTTTGGCACGAGCCCCGTTACGCAAAATACTGTAAACAAACTTGGAGTTCTCCTTCGCCAGTTGGCCGATTACCGACTGCCATACCAGCCTTATTCTGGGCAGTTGGGAAACAGGAGCATGTTTGGAAAAATCATTTTCGTAAGCGAGCAGAATATTCTCCTGCAATGCTCTGACCCTTCTGTAGTCAAGATCAGCAGAAAAACTCTTCACCGCCTCCGGCATCCCCCCAATGAAGTAATACTGCTTCAGCAACTCGGTATATCTGGAAGAAAACAGATCAATCAACTGTGTATCATTAGCCTGCAAGGTATGCAAGAGCTCTTTTTCTCCCATGGCAAGCAGAAATTCATGGAAATTCAGGGGGTGAAGCGTCATGAAGTCCACTTTACCAACCGGAAATGAGACACCCTGATGAATAGATACGCCCAATAATGATCCCGCACCGAAAATATAATAGTCAGCTCCCTCTTCCTGAAAGTATTTCAGCGACGTAATAGCCTCCGGGCAGGCTTGAATTTCATCAAAAATTATCAGGGTTTCAGCAGGGTTTATGACAAAACCTGCCAAAATATTCAGTGCGGACAGTATTTTCCCGGGATTATAGCCGCGCCTGAAGATATCGTGCAACTCCCTCGTACTCTCAAAATTGAAATAGGCCGTCTGCCGGAATTCGTTATGTCCGAATTCCTTCATGAGCCATGTTTTACCCACCTGCCGCGCGCCCTGTATAATCAGGGGTTTCCTGACGGGCTGTTTTTTCCATTCCAGTAGCTTCCGGTATGCGTCTCTTTGCATGCTTGACATCTTTCGAAGACACAAAGATGATAGTTAAGTTTTAAAAAATGTAAATTTTTACATTTTTTAAAACTTAAAAACGTTGTTTATATACACTTTTATGGATTTAAAATATCAGGCTCCTGCATATCCTACTCCATTTTTTCTCTTAACTGGTGTTCCATGGTCGCCCTGCCCGCTTTGATCAGGGCATCGAGCATTTGCGAGCCCGAACGCTTCTGCTCTGCCGAAAACCACAGGGTAGTATCCATCTGGTTGGCCAGTTCTACCGCCTGCTGTGCATCGGAGGGTTTATCAAGCAAGTGATAGATATAATTTGTTATAACGCGTTCTCTCCAGTAACGGTCGCTAAACAGAGACTTGTAGTTCATATCCCTGATGCGATTCAGAAAAACATTGCCGAGCCTGCCCAGCGACGAAATGCGGGCACCCAACTCTCTCAATACATCTTTCAGCGGAACCGTCTGGAGTATCTCAAAATCACTCATAAAAGCGGGAGACTCCTCCGATACTATCCCTTTTATCGCAGATACACACTTCCGGGCGATAAAGTAGCCCGCTCCCAGCCAGAGAAGACACAGTGCAAGTATCATGGATGTTGGTATGACCAGCCATTTTTCATCGGCAACAGCAAGTAACACCACGGATGATGCAGCCAGCAAAACAGCCAGCCACTGATACTGGCGCAGCGACCATCGCAGGAAAAAAGATGTACTTCCGGCACTCTCTTCTTCCACCACTGTTTCCTTCCGACTGGCATCGGAAATGATGAACAATCCGATATACGGATTTTTGCCTTCATTGCTCTTGCGCCGTTCAAACAATTTTACACTCTCAATACCCTGATTATCCGTTATTCCACCGTCCATCAGCCGGAGCGGGTGCCGTTTTTCCCAGAGTCTGAAGAGCGGACTATCCGGAGCAACCGCAAAATCGCCGGGCATGAGCAACGGCTCAAAACCTCCCGGAAAACAACTGGATGCGGCCACAATGTCTGCCAGAAGAATTTCATCGGCTGCCTCCCGCGTAATCTTGGCCTGATTATGCCCAATGACCGCAAACTGACTGACGGCAAAACGGAAGACCTTGCTGTGCTCCACATCCGTGGCGTTGAATGCAAATTCAGGCAGTCTTCCCCTTGCATCGAGCAAAGAACCAAGGGTCGCTCCGTGAAAAAACTCCTCGTCATATACCAGTGCAAAGGCATTGATCAGATTTCTTCGTTTCAGCGGACGATCCCTCCAGGCATCCGAATTATTCAGCTTGCTCAGTGCATTGGTGAGCAGCGTGTCTTTTTTCAGGAATTCGTACATCTTGTTGAAAAAATCCTGAAACGATCCACCCTGCGCGAGCGTGTGCGCGTACACGACCCCTGTTATGGTTCCGCCTGAAATGGACGACAAAATGGCAAGCCGGTTCAAGAGCGGCTCTCCTTCGTGCTGCGTTTCATGCAGACAGGCCATGCAACCCAGGTGAAAGGCTGCAGCCCGGTATCCGCCACCGGAAAGCGAGAGTGCAATATTTTGAAAATTAAATGGCATACAATGGGTGGTTTGTATAGACCTGCTGAAAAAGCACTTCAGTACTTTTCAGGTTCTGCTGGTTTGAATGGTATGCAAAGAAACGAAGAAGAAAATCCATTTTCCGGTACTTTACAATGTTCAGGATGTAATTCCGGGGTATTATTCCCATCTTTTACAATTCCATTACATCATTTTACCAGTTAAAAACAGTGCCGGACGGTTTATTGCGCACCTTTGCCCACATCTTTCATCAAATACAATTACTCATGGAAATACGCCTGTTCGTTCTCTTTATGCTGTTCAATTCGGGAATCGCCTGCCAGCACGAATCCTCTATAACAAACAAGGACAATGCCGGTACTCAGTCAGGTATCATTTACCATTCCTCCGACGGAGGAAAAACCTGGGAGGATATCAGCACGGGTTTACATGACAGTCTGAGGCCCAACAGTCTAAGTGTACATGAAGGCGAACTCTGGCTCGGAGCGTCCGACGGACTGTACAGGGGTACCCGCTATATTTCCGAGACTAACTGGGAAAAAATGCCTCTCGACGCCCGGGAACTGGGCGGCTTTACAGATGGCAGGGAAGGCCGGTATATTGTTTCATTCTGGCATGGTATCTTTCAGGAACTTCCCGGGACGGGATTGTGGGCTCCCATGCATCACCACCTGCCCGACCCGCTGGTGAATGCAGTAACAGAAACACCGGAGGGCTCCCTGGTGGCTGGTTGTGAAAGCGGAGTGTACCGGTCCGACAACCGGGGCCAAAGCTGGACACAGGTTTGCAAGGGTATGCGTATTATCAGTTTCATGCAACACAATGGTGTAATTATCGCAGGCAGCATCGCAGGCATTTACCGGTCTGCCGACGACGGCAAAACATGGGAGAGAACGCTGACCGGCGATCTGGAAGCCCGGCAGATTTACCCTGTCAGGGAGGGCGTAATCGGACTGGTAGAACAAGACCCGCCCATCAGGGGGGTACGGGAAAGAGGCCTGTACCTGTCTACGGATAACGGGCTCACCTGGAGGTCGTCCGGAGTAAGACCGCCGGGAGCCATATATAGCATGGTAGTGTCCGGAAATAATGTTTATACCGTTACATCGACCGGAATATACAGTTCCGACAACCTGGGAGCAAGCTGGACTCCCGTGAACCCGGCAACCAACAAAGAAGACGTATTTACCACCCTGATTTCTGCAGGTAGCGATTTATATCTGTTCGTGAATAATGGTGGCGGGTGTTAATTCGTAATTTTCCGGCATGAATTTCATCCGGATAATAAAATACACACCCTGGTTGCTGGCCGTGATGGCTCTGTACCCGGCTTTTCTGTTCTTTTCAGTCGGTCAACCCGACGAAAACCATGTCAATCTGGCTCTGAGAAAGGCTGTGGACCACCTGCTGCGAGAAAATGGCGACTCGGTCAGCCGTATTCCCGGTGCGGTACGGATCGCCGAAAACACCTGGAGTATCCGTCCGGATGCTGCATTTTCTTACAACAAGTTGCCCGAAATCATTGATTCTGCTTTCGGACAGCATCATATCAGCACCCCGTATTCCGTCACAGTACGGCGCTGCCTCGATAACTTCATTGATCTGGGGTACCAGCAGAATGACTTGTCAGACAGCCTGCCCGTACCGTGCAGCGGCCGGGAAGCGCCGGAAGGATGCCATTATATCGAGGTTACTTTTGAACAAAGATCTGTCGCAGCGGGAATATGGGCTGCCGGTTTGCTGCTGGCAGCCGCGCTGGCGGCGTGGATGACCTCGCGTACGGGCGTACCCGGGCGCACCTCTGCACATGAGGCTGTATGGACGACTCTGGGCAATACCAGGCTGGATATCTCCGGACAAACCCTGCTGTGCGGAGGAGAGTACCTTGCACTGACCTTCAGGGAAACAAAATTGCTGCGGCTATTCGCAGAGAATCCCAATCAGCTGTTGGAGCGGGAATTTATCATCAGTAAAGTCTGGACTGATGAAGGTGTGCTGGTAGGCAGAAGTCTGGATGTTTTCGTGTCGAGGCTGCGGAAAAAACTGAACGGCGACCCTTCACTGGCTATCGTCAGCGTTCACGGAGTGGGATACAAACTCGTCATCAACCAGCGATAAAACTACCTGCCCGTCCTAATCAGCTTTTTCAGCATGACCACCTGGCCCAGGTGGTAGTAACAATGTTCGAGCATTCCCTCCAGGTTTCGGTAGAAATTACCGTATTTCTCATCGGCAAACGCGCTCCACAACTGATTATCGGGCATCTCCCCGACTCTTTGAGCAAATTTTTCCGCGTCATTCCATAATGCGTCGCGTATTGCATCCCATTCAGCCTCCGACTGCAGGGGAGGCATATCAAAACTGTACTTGTCGCGTATTTCCAGTTGACCGCCCTCCAGGACGTTCAGTACACCCGCCACATAATAATGGATGTGGAAAGTAAGGAGAGCGATGGTATTCAGATCACCAATCTTTGTCAGTGCTTCTTCCAGCGTAATATCCGCGAGTTGGGCTTTGAAGTTGGTTGAAATCCAGGTTCCGTTCAGGATTACTTCTCTGAAACGGGATGCAATTTGTACAGAGTGCATGATTAACTATTTTTCTTGCCATATCCGGAAGGAGGCCGTGATCCTGAACGTACGCGGATTACCAGGCCACAGGTTGCTTGGCCCGTAGGCGCCGTGCCAGTATCTGGTGTTCGTCAGGTTGTACAAATTCAGTGCCAGTCTCAGACGGGTACTCTCCCAGGCGACAACGGCATCCATCGTGGTGAAGGACGGAATTTCGAAACCGGGCGTGTAAGTACTGCGCTTGCCCAGGTGAGCAGCTCCCAGTCCGGCGCGAAACCTTCTGAGCGGCCCGGAACCCGGCGTGTAATGCATCCAGGCGTTCATGCTGGTATTGGGTGCGCCGGGGAACCAGCCGGCCGGATTACCATCGTAACCATAATCGCCGGGAGTACGTGCTTCATTATAGGCATAGTTCAGAACTGCGTCCAGTCCGGGCGCTACCCGGCCCTGTACAGACAATTCAACACCCCGGCTGTAAACCTCGTCAATCTGAATGATCCGGAATCCGTTGGGATCGGCGGGATCAGGTGCCAGTACATCGTATTTTCTGATATGGTAGAGGGCAACAGAAGCTGAAAGCCTGTCTGACCACATCTTTTTCATACCAATTTCGTGCTGACGGCTCCTTTCGGGCGGGAAAGGTCCGCCGGAGAAGGAATAGGAGCTCCACTGCGGCTGAAATCCACCTGAATAACTGTAATACAATGAAATATTCTCTTTGGGAGCGTACAAAAAGCCCGCCCTCGGAATCCACTGGAAAGCTGAAAGGCTGTCGCTGTAAGTACCTGCACCGGAAATCAGATCATAATAACCTGTATTGTAGCGGTGCGCCTCTCCCCTGCCCCCGAGCAGCAAGTGCAGCTGTTTTCCCGCGCGTACGTGCGCCTGTGCGTACATGCCTGCGAGCCTGGTTTTTTCATTCCAGCCATTGCTGAATGAGGCATCGGGCAGTTTTTCAAAAAATACCTCACGGGTGTATGCGCCCCAGCCGAATGAAGGATTCAGAACCGCTGTCTGCCGGGAACCGGCTCCGGCAAATTCTGCATTCCGGCTGGCAAAGGCAGCGTCGAGTCCTGCTACTGCTTCTACACTGATACGACGCCGGTTAAGGGGTTTGAAGTTGAGAAATGCGGAAAACTGGTCGTTATTTATCTTTTCGTACCAGTACCGGTTTTCGAGGGGAATGGAGTCTGCCACCGCGCCGACGCCCCATGCACCCGGCGACAAATCGAGTTGTGTGGTTTCTGTGGAAAGACGCCTGTACAATGCAGTCAATGCAAGCCGGCTGTTTATTTTGTGGTGAAGCGTAACCTGGTTCGACAAGGTACTGCGGT
>JAJTFM010000110.1 GCA_021298575.1 Saprospiraceae bacterium
GCGTTGACCCGGAACCGGTTTTTGAGTACGCTGGTGCCTGCCGATATATTTACGAGGTTCCAGGACGCCGATTCGCCGGGTACTACCTCTCCCTGATCTTCAAAGAAATAGGGCGTACGGCCAGTATATTTGTGCCATACATTGAAAAACAGCCGATCGCTGAAGAACTGCATACTGATATCATTTACCCAGTCGGGCGACCAGCTAAGTCGCGGCAGCGAGTCGCCAGCCAATTCGTTGTGGTAGCCCGTTACCACTATTTCCGACCTGACGCGCAGCCATTCGTCGCATGTCCAGGTAATACCCAGTCCGCTGCCCGTTGTTTGCCATTTGTCCAGATTGATATACTGGTACTGTACGGGAGCGAATTCGGCCAGAACAATACGGTCGTAAACCAGGTTATAGAAAGCTGTAAAGCGGGCCGAAAAAGCCTGTCTGTCATTTCCTCTGAAGCTGTGTGTTACTTCAGCACGGATATTGTGCGACTTCTCCGGCCTGAGTTCAGCATTTCCCACCAGATAGTGATTGACATCAATAAAGTTGAAGAAAAGCTCCTTCAGTCCGGGTGATCTGAATCCGTTGGCGTATGAAAACCGCGTCTGCAGGTTCTCGGCGGGTTGCCACAGCATCCATAGTGTTGGAGTAAGTGCCGAGCCAAAGCGCTGATTGAGCGTCCAGCGGGCACCGCCCTGCAGTACCAGTTTCGAGCCGATGCGATATCGCCCGCTGGCAAATATACCCAGATCATTTCCGGTTGCCCAGCCCGGCCGGCCGGCAGTGGTGTCCAGTATGCGGATGCCGGTTGCTGTTTCCGCATAGTTCTCCAGTCCGGTCAGGAAGTTGAAGTTTCGCTCCTTCACGTCGCTCGACAGGGTAAAACGGGTCAGCAGACCATCGGCTGAGGCTGTGTCCTGCTGACCTTCCAGAAGCGTGTTTTGGGTTGTTTCGAGGTCGTAACGATAACTGTTTTTTACCCTGTAGAACCTGTTCCAGCCGGCTGTTGCCTGCCAGTAAAGTTTGTTTTTTGTCCAGCCCTCGGCCTGCGTGGTGATATCTGCCCGGTCGGTATTGTAGTAATCGTCGAAGGCATAGGGCCTGTATTGCGGTCGCCGCAGGTCTCCCAGATTATCAACCTGCTCCTTGAAAAGCCCTCCAGATACCCTGAGGTCGAGTTTTTTTGACGGATTGAACCGGAGCATGGCCCTGGTCGACTGCTGTTGTTTGGGGTTCCATATCTAGTCACGGCCCAGTGTGCTGTCTACCTGCGGCGTAAATGAGAATGTGTTGCCGCTCAGTTGAAGTAGGAGTTTCCCCATGCGTGCGCCCGCCCGCGCCTGATACATCTGAATACCGCTCGATTCGATCTGTGCGCTTCCTTCTGCTTCGAGCGGGTTGAGCTGACCTTTTCTCGTAACCAGGTTAATTACGCCGGCAGATGCTTCCGATCCGTAGAGCAGCGACTGTGCGCCCTCGATGATTTCGACCTGCTGGATGGCGTTCATGGGTAACTGTCCGGCGTCTATGCTGCCATTCAGCCGCCCTGTAACGGGCACGCCGTCAATCAGCACTTTCAGGTTCTCCCCGCGGAGACCATTCAGACTGACGGCGCTGCCCAGTACAGGATCTTGTGTAATGCGGATATTCGGCTCTGCCTGAAGCAGCTCACCCAGACTGACTACTGCCCGGCGCTCTATCGTTCGCCGGTTGAGGACTCTGACCGAGCTCACCGACTGCCGTGCATCGGTTGGAGCAAACTGCGCAGTAACCACTACCTGACCAAGCTGGTTGTCGGGCAGGGTATCTCTCGATGACTGTGCACGCGTGCTCCAGGCCATCAATAATCCGGGAATCCAGAGGAATATCCGTTTCATGCGTCTGGTTATTGCTTTACTACTTTACCAAGTGTTACTGTGTTACCCGGAACTGCCAGTTGAACAACGTAAAGGCCGGGAGTCCATGCTCCTGCGGCAATCTGCTGTACCTGGAATCCTTCACGGAGTGCCTGTTGCTGTGTGACCAGGCGGCCCGCAGCGTCAACGACCTGAAGACGGGCATTTGCAGCCAGTTCAGCCGGCATATCCAGCGATACGAGCAATTCGGAAACTACCGGATTGGGGTAGGTGAGCACCTGAACGCCAATGGCGGCCGGATTGGTAACGGAAGAAACGACACCCAGATTTGTTTTTTCAAGAATGGCAGTGCCTGTAGAACTTCCCTCAAAATCAATAAAATGCAGTTTCCAGACGCGATTATCCGGATTTTTGAGGAAGAACACCTTGTTGTCGTCAATATTCCAGGCCGTACCGGAAAAGTACTTCCAGTCGTGACCAATGACGTCCAGATCCGTTTTAAAGCTGTCGGCTGCCTCGGCGTAAGTCACCGTGAGCGGATCAACATTGTCGAGTTCTGCTACCTGACTGTTGAGTCCGTGCAGGATACCCGCAACGTCATAGTCAATCCAGGTTTGTGTACCGGGATCCCAGAGTTTGGTAGTATATCGCTCGTACAACAGATCGAATCCGCCGGTTGCCGGTTCTACATCCACCATGTTGCCAGTTTCCAGGCTGAAGTAGGCCAGTGTTTTGCCAGCGTGATCGGCCTTGTTGATGGTCTTTACCACTTCATTGCTTCCGTCGAGATTGGCATAGCGGAATGTCCAGGTAGTGCCGGTCAGCGACTCGATTTTGATTTTACGGAACTGACCGTTGCGGAGTTTGATGACATACACCCGTGAACCCGTCACCTGATTAGTCTGGAAATTATACTTTCCCCATCCGTAATCGAAAATATCTCCCGGATCGCGGGTTTCGTTGAAAGCACCATAGGCCCAGGTCTTTTCAGTATTCAACAGCCTGTAATCCGTCAGGGTGGCTGGGTCTGGTTGATCACTAAACGTGTTGGTCTGTGCATCGTACAGAATGGCCTGCGGAAGGGGCTGTCCCATGCTGGAACCTGCACTTTCATTCAGGTACACACCGGCATCCTGCTGACCATAAACCGTGAAGGCTATGTCCCAGCTTGTATTGTCCACCTGCTTTTGTGTGCCTGCCGACAGGTTCACGTAGCTCTGCTTGCGGTAGCCCGCACCCGTGGAAATTTCCTGAATAGACTGAGCCCTTGTCAGACTCAGCGATACAGTCATCAGAATAATAAGAGAGAGATACTTCATGTTTCGTGTTTTTGTGTTCTTGTTTGCGTTTCGCGGTGCAAAGATTTTACACTTTTTGCTGTGAATATCCATCCCTCCGGGCCTCATCGGTCAGGATAGTGTCATTTTAATAAAATAGTATTGATTATCAATATATTATATATTAAAAATATAGTAAAATTATTTATCGGTTTAGAATTAATGACATCCAACTGACAATGAAAGCGTATAAAAAATGGCACTTTGCAGCCGGATTGCGGTTGGGAAGAATAAAATAAGGCTATATCTTTCTATTATTGCACCGTGTAATGAACTGTAAAACCATTCAACGTCTTTTTATATGTTTTCTTCGAGGTCCCTTTTGTTTGCTTTGATCAGCGTTGCTGTAGTTGCGGGTCTTCATTTGCTGCCTTCTGCAGGTATTGAGATGGATCCCGTTCTGCTCACGGGTGCACGCTGGTATGCGATTGGTGCATTGTGTATCTATGGCTGGCAGAAGAAGAATCTGAACACCTGGATATTGTTGAGTATGGTAATTGGTTTTGAGGTTGGTCTCGACATGGGCAAGGCTGCCAAAGACTTTGATGTGCTCAGTTCCATTTTCATTCGTCTGATCAAGACGGTGGTGGGTCCCTTGCTGTTCTCTACCCTGGTCATTGCGATTGCCGGTCAGGAGAATGCCAAACAGATGGGTCGGATTGCTGTGAAGGCATTCACCTATTTCCTGATTGCGACATCCATTGCGCTGGTGGTGGGTCTGCTGGCCATTAATTATTCAAAGGCCGGGCTGGGCATCACGCCCGAGCCGAGTGATGTGGCGAAGGTGCCTGCCAATGAACTGCAGGCAAATATAAACAACAAGAAGGGTGAGGTACAGTTCGAGCTCAACGACAAGGTGCTGAGTATCAAGCCGCCGGCTACCAAGCTCGACTGGAAATACACGCTGCTGCACTCTTTCCCCGAGAATGCAGCCAAAATGCTCTATGAAAATGCCATTTTGCAGATTGTGGTGTTCAGTCTGATTTTCGGTCTGAGTCTGCGTCAGGTGCACGATCATCACCGAAAAACCATGGTGGAGTGGTGCGAGGGCCTCTCGGAGGTCATGTTCAAATTCGTGGGGTATATCATGTATTTCGCGCCTTTTGCCGTTGGAGGAGCACTCGCCTCCATTATTGGAGACAAAGGTATCGGTATCATGCTCAACCTGGCCAAGTTGCTGGGTACCCTTTACGTTGCGCTGTTTGTGTTCATCATACTGGTGTTTTTCCCGGTCATGGTGTTTTTCCGTATTCCGATCAAGCGCTTCTTCCAGTCTGTTTATGAGCCGGCTTCGCTCGCCTTTGCAACCGCCAGTTCGGAGGCAGCACTCCCGCAGGCCATGAAAGCCATGGAGAAATTCGGTGTACCCCGCAAGATTGTATCGTTCGTATTGCCAACTGGTTACTCTTTCAACCTCGATGGCTCAACGCTCTATCTGGCACTGGCGTCCATGTTTTGTGCCCAGGCTGCCGGACTTACTGACCAGTTTACGTGGGACAAGCAGCTGGTGATGATGGCTACGCTGTTGCTGACGTCCAAGGGAGTAGCAGCCGTGCCACGGGCGTCGCTGGTTATCCTGACTGCTACAGTAGGGCAGTTTGGTATTCCCGAGTGGCCTATCGCTGTAATACTCGGTGTTGATGCGCTGATGGATATGGGGCGCACTTCCGTCAACCTGATCGGCAACTGTCTGGCCTCCGCCGTGGTGGCCAGGTGGGAGGGAGAATTTGATGACGAGAAGGCCGGAGCCTGAGGGTCGCCTACATCATGATTTCGGCCATCATACAACGTGCTGAACCGCCTCCGTAACGCTCTATCGTGTCTATCGGCACGCTGAGCAAACGGGTGTGAGCCTGAAGTCGTTCAACCTGTTCGGGATTCAGCGATTTGCGCGCGGTTTCCGACATCACCAGGATGCGGTCGCCGTCGCTGTTCTGTATCTGCAGCATGTTCCCTGCAAACTGGTTCATCTGCTCCAGGGTGATCTCCACGATTTCTTTTCCGGTACTCCTGAAAAGTTCCTCCAGCATACTGCGCTCCTGCGGGTCGCGCACGCTGTCGAGGCATATCACAACAAAGGCTTCGCCCAGCGCCATCATGACGTTGGTGTGATAAATTTCCTGTCCGTTTGAATCAACGGAGTGAAAAACCACGTTCCTGTAGCCCAGTTCCGCACAAAGTTGTTCCAGCAGGTTCGCGCTGGTGCGCGGGCTCAGGCACGCATACGCGAGGCGGTTCCGGTGGTCGAAGATGATACTGCCGGTGCCTTCCAGATAGATTCCGTCTTGCTCACTGTTTTCCAGATTCAGGCGGCGTTTGACGGGAAATCCCGCTGATTTCACGAGTTCTATGATATCCTCGCGGCGTTCAATCCGGCGCGTTGGGGCATACATCGGGTAGGTAACAACCAGTCCCTCCTGATGAAAGGTAACCCAGTTGTTCGGAAAAACGGCATCCGGCCGGGCAGGGGAGGGCGTGTCTTCCGCCACAACGACGTGCACACCTGCACCACGGAGCAGTTCGACAAAACCGTCGAACTCTGCCAGCGCATGGGTACGCATTTCATCGGCACTCATGGCGCCATCGCGCGACTGGAAAGCGTTGTTTTCTGCGGTTTCGGCGTTGAAGGCGAAATTGGCCGGGCGAACCATCAGTATGTGTGGTGTGGTCTGAAGACGCATGATATGAATGGTTTTATTCGCCGCAAAGGTATGTATTGCACGGTAATCTGCACAAAAAAGGGGCATCGGGGGCGCAGTTCGCTCAGGCTTGTTATTTTTGCTCCCTGAAAAAGTACATCACGGATTGTTTCCGATAAAGCAACAAGAATATGTCGAAGAAAAAGGCCTCTGTACCGGCACCCAAACCGGCACCCAAATCCAGACCGGTTGTCTCCCGGACTTCAGAATCGGCGCTGCCCGCCGGCTGGCTCACTTACGCAATTGTCGTTCTGATTATAACTGCCGCCTGCTATTTCCCCAGTTTGTCGAACGGACTGGTAAACTGGGACGACGACCCGAACATCACGGAAAACGTCAACCTGGAAATGGTCGGAAAGGGTGAAAAGTGGTAACTACAACCCGCTGCCCATCCTGACTTTTGCCATTGAAAAGGCCGTCACAGGCGGTGACTTCGACGAAGACTTTGTCAGACTCGTACACACCGACAACTTGCTTCTGCACCTGCTGACGGTGTTCCTGGTCATGCGGTTCATGCTGGTGCTTGGTTTTGGTAACTGGGGTGCTTTTCTGGGCGGACTTCTTTTCGGTATACACCCCATGCGCGTGGAATCGGTAGCCTGGGCAACCGAACGGAAAGACGTGCTTTTCGCCGCATTTTTCTTCGCCGCTCTGCTTTATTATGTAAAATGGATCCGGCAGGGAATGAAAAACGAAAGCCGGACCGGTACTTATGTGCTGATGATTGTGATGGCACTTCTGTCGTCTTTCTCCAAGGTACAGGCCGTGACGCTGGTACTTTCCATGCTGGTGGTGGATTACTGGTTCAGACGGCCGCTTAATTTAAAGGCGGTGCTGGAAAAAGCTCCTTTCTGGGCTTTGTCAATCACTTTCGGTCTGATCAACCTCTACACACTGAAACAACAGGGCTCCACTACCGATGATCTGACCAACTTCAATTTCCTCGACCGTCTGTGTATCGGCGCCTATTCGCTGTGTGTTTACCTGTACAAGCTGGCAATCCCGTACCCGATGTCGCCCCTGTATCCGTATCCCAAGCCACTGCCGGTTACGGTTTATCTGGCTCCACTGGCCTTTTTCGGACTTGCCTACCTGCTCTGGAGGGCCTGGAAGGCCGATAACAGAATCTGGGTTACAGGAAGCCTGTTCTTCTTTTTCAACGTGATGTTCCTGCTTCAGATACTCGGTGCCGGTCAGGGATTTTTGGCAGATCGCTTTACGTATGTGCCTTACTTCGGTATGTTCGCTATTGCTGCATGGTATTTCGAAAAGTCAATGGCCGACGACTCGAAAAAGATGCTCATGCAGGTGCTGCTTGCAGTGTTGGGTATCGGTTACGCCGTCTGGACAGTCAAACAGATTGCTATCTGGAAAAACGGCGAAACACTGTGGACGCATGTGATGAAATATGAAAAAGACACCAATTCGCTGCCATACTGGAACCGGGGTCAGTTTTATCGCAACCAGTCTGATTATGACAGGGCCCTGAAAGATTACTCAAAAGCCATCGAGATTAATCCTAAAAACCCCGAATTACTGAACAGTCGCGGCAAGACGTACTTTGATATGGCTCTTTCCGGGAAGTTCAATAACCAGCAGAAGGAATTTGTCGCCAGGGCTATTGCTGACTACACCGAGGCATTGTCAAAGCCCGTTGTGAAAACCAAGTCACGGGCAGAGATGCTGATTAATCGCGGTGCTGCCAACGGGGCCACGGGTAATTACGAACAGGCCCTGAAGGATCTATCCGAGGGACTTTCCATTGACCCGGCCAATAAAAACGGTTATTTTAACCGTTCAATCGTTTACTTCAATGTACGTCAATTCGATAACGCACTGAAGGATTATCAGGAATACCTGAAATATGATCCGAATAACGGAAATATCTGGTACGAACAGGGTATGCTGCTCAGAAGTATGAACAGGAGTGCAGAGGCTATCCCTTGTCTGGATAACGCCATCAGGCTCAAACCGGATATGGGTATCGCGTACATGGAGCGCGCCCGCGCGAAGGCTCAAAACGGCGACAAGGCCGGTGCACAGCAGGATTATCAGCGCGCCGCCCGGCTAGGCATGAAGACCAACGAACTTGATCAAAGACTGATGGGACAGTAAAATTTCCCGATATTTACTCTTTGGGCAGCCGGTTTATTGTCCTGTTGCCCAAAGTTGTAATGTCGATAAATAGCAAAAATGAACTAATTCGATTTTGTATATTATTGAATATCAGTTTTTTGTGAAAAAACATATTTCTGTATTTGCTGTCCGGCGGCATATTTTTTGTTAAAACACATTTAAGAAACGGGACAGAACGTAAATTTGCAGACAGAATAACACCAACCACTTCACCAATGAAACACTATTTCAACTCTTTCCAGCCGGGGGGCAGTCCTTGTTCCCGTTGCACCGACTCATCACTAACTTTACCTGTTAACATGAAGAAATTCCTACCCATTCTCATTACCATGATGTTGGCTACAGTTTCCTTTGCGCAAAACTGCGTCCGGGATTCCTCCATTCTCCAGTCGGGGGCTCTCCTGTCTCCCCCTTACTGGGACACACTGAACAAAAGGTATGATCTTGCCGATGCCTGTATCAATAATCCGTACAATCAGTCTATCACCGTAAACGTACCGCTGGCTTTCCAGAATATCCCGCTATCCAGCGTAACTATCGCCCCTGCGGGTGCTGTGAGCAACCTCCCCACTGGTATGACCTACTCCTGCGACCCACCCAACTGTGTGTTTGCTGCCGGTTCACTGGGATGTATCCGCTTGTTTGGTACGCCTACTGCAGCCAATACAGCTCCCGATACACTGGATCTCGGTCTTACCGTTACCGTAAATACACTGCTTGGTGGTATTCCGTTGATTTTCCCCAGTCAGCTCCCGGGTAATAACCACTATTATCTGGCTCTCAAGGATGAGCAGTGCCTGGTTGGCACCTTTGATCTCAATTCCGACCTTGGCTACATAAAGGCATCTCCAAACCCGTTCAGTGGTGAAACTACCATCACCGTTGAGTCGCTGATTCCGGGGGAGTTCAATTTTGAGGTGTTCAATATCCTGGGCAAGCGCGTACACGCACGCGTGGTCCGTATGGCAGTTGGTGAAAACCAGATTGTATTTGATGGAAGTGAATTGCCCTCTGGCAGTTATTTCTATAGCCTCGGCAATGTCAATGGACGTATAGCAAGACCGCTGATTATCGCACACTGATTCACCGGATTGTTTTGAAACAAGGCCCGTTCCGAAAAGTTCTCTCAAAAAAGAACTTCCCGGGACGGGCTTTTTTTTGGCGTGCCGCTGCTGAAACTTTTTCAGAGTTGCTTTTTAAAAGTGCAATAAAAAGCACTTTATATTGTTTTTTAACAAAAAAACCTTACCTTTGTATTCAAATAGAGCAATATAATGCACTATCCGGATACTAAAAGAAATTACCTCGCGGGGTGACGGATGAATAAAACATGTACAGCCTCTACCACCTCATCAACCGCTCCATAGCCGCACCCACCTTTTCAATAGATGGTATCATCGCCTGCTCCAGGGTTGAGTTCAGTGGTACCGCCGGCATATCCTCAGAGCCGATGGTCATGACAGGGGCATCCAGCGAACGGAAGCAGTTTTCCTGTATCCGGGCAGCCAGTGTTTGTGCAAACGAGCCGTTGAGTTGCTCTTCCGTGATTACCAGTACTTTGCCATGCCTGCGCGCTGCAGCATACATGGCTTCTTCATCGAGCGGACTCAGTGTCCGCAAATCCACGATTTCTATTTGCCCGGGGAAGTTATCCTGCGCAGCATTCAGCGCCCAGTGTACCCCCATTCCGTATGTAATAACCGCCAGCGATTCACCACTGCTGATGGCAGCTGCGTCAGCTTCCAGTACAACACGCGCTTTGCCGAAAGGAACGATATAATCGGCATCCGGCTCCACGCATCGTGCTGCTTCCGTGCCCCGTACCTTGCTCCAGTACAGTCCCTTGTGTTCAAAAATAACCACCGGATTCGGGTCGAGCCAGGCGGCTTTGAGCAGGCCCTTCAGGTCTGCGCCGTTGCTTGGATAGGCTATTTTCACCCCGCCGATGCGGGCTACTACCGACTCAACACTCGAACTGTGGTAGGGCCCCCCGGATCCGTAGGCGCCAATAGGTACCCTGATGACGCAGCTGACCGGCCATTTTCCATTCGACAGGTAGCATGACCGGGCCACCTCTGTGAACAGCTGGTTCAGTCCCGGCCATATATAATCGGCAAACTGTACCTCTACGATGGGTCGGAGCCCTGTGGCACTCATCCCGGCAGTGCTGCCGATTATAAACGCCTCCTGTATGGGCGTATTGAAAACACGGTGGTCGCCAAACTGCTCGGCCAGCGTGGCTGCTTCCCTGAATACACCTCCGAGCCTGCGACCCACATCCTGTCCGTATAACAAACATTCCGGGTTCGACTGCATCAGCTCACGTATGGCGTGCAGGGCACAATCCACCATCACTTTGACCTCTCCGCCTGTGGGTTGGCGCTCCCCGCGTTCTTCCGTCACGGGTGTGGGCGCGTACGCGTGTGTGAACAGGTCTTCCGGTTTGGGGTCTTCTGCTTCCCGGGCCTGTTCGAAGTCCTGCAGGGCTGTTTGTCTGGCTTGCACCTCCAGTCTGGTCATATCCGGCTCCGGGAAGCCGGTTTTCAGCATGATTTGCCTAAGAATGGGGTAGGGGTCGCGGGTTTTGTGCTCCTCCAGGTCATCCCGGTACCATTCTTTTCTGACGCCCGATGTATGGTGGTTGAGCAGAGGCACGTGCGCATGCAGGAGAACAGGACGTCTTTCGGTTCTGATAATATGTATTGCCCGGGCGACTGCCTCCCAGCAGGTTTCAAAGTTATTTCCTTCTATACTAATGGCTTCCAGTCCGGGGAAGCCCTGCGCATATTGCGCTGCGTTGGCTACCCTGGTTTCGGCGGCATTCGCCGAAATATCCCATCCATTATCCTGGACCAGGTAAAGAACGGGCAGTTTTTTCAACACCGCCATCTGGAATGCCTCCGATATTTCTCCTTCTGTAACCGATGCATCGCCCAGCGAACATACCACCAGCGGCGAGCCGGTCGCCTGACGGCTGAAAAAGGGATCTTCCTCCCGGTATTTCAGTCCCAGTGCCGCTCCGGTGGCCGGAATGGCCTGCATACCGGTTGCACTGCTCTGGTGCGGTATTTTCGGAAACCGCTCGTCGCGCAGGGAAGGGTGGCAGTAGTAGGATCGTCCTCCGGAGAAGGGATCGTCGCGCTTGGCCATAAGCTGCAGCATGAGGTCGTAAGGACGGAGTCCCATCCCCAGCAGCATGGCGTCGTCGCGGTAGTATGGATAGGCAAAATCGGCCGGTGTAAGCTGCATCCCCACGGCCAACTGAATGGCTTCGTGCCCGCGGGAAGTAGCGTGCACGTATTTCGATACAAACTTGAAGTTGTCCTCGTACAGTTCCGTCATGGACTTGGCAGTTGACATGAGAAGGAAGGCTTTTTCAAGCTTTTCAAGGGGAACGGAGGGGGTAACGGCAGCTTTTTTCTTTGTGGTCACAGCGGGCGGTTTTGGTAAAAATGGCAAGGCCCGCAAAAGTAATACAGTTCTTTTCGATTTCCGAACAGATTTGTATAATGCGAAACTGGTTTACTTAACCGCAGAGTTACGCAGAGTATGACGCAGAGTTACGCAGAGCAATCTTTCTCTGCGCAACTCTGCGGTTACCTCTGTGTAACTCTGCGGTTAACTTTGTGTAACTCTGCGGTTAAAAAAATAACCGACTAACTCCACCTCAGTTAAAGAAAGAGTCGTACTGGTTACCACCCCGACCACCTTTGTCCGGTGTATGAAGCGGTGCTTCCAGATTGACCGGACTGCTACTGGAGATGAGTTTGTTTTTCTCGCCGCCGAGCAGGAAGGAAACACCCTCTTTTTCCCATTTTTCGAGCATAGCCATGCCTTCCTCTTCAAAAACACCGTTCTGGAGGTCAATACTCTCCATGAAGTTTCTGGAAACGTCCATGAAGCGCTCCATTTCGCCTACTTTCTGTCCTACATCTTCGGCCATGGCCTCCAGTGCCATGTCGTACATGTACTTTTTGTCGGAATTGCCTGCCAGTATGTTCATGGCCGAGCGGATAGCCGAGTGGCTGGCCCGAATGGCCTTGTACTCCTGTTCTTTTACCACCACCTGATCCGACAGATCTTCGAGCATGATCTCGGAGTTTTCGTACATTTTGGACAATACCCGGTAGAGGATCTCCATCCGTTTGTACAGATCCTCGAGTTTCATGTTTGACTCCTGCAGTCGGCCGGCTTTGCGGGCCTGCAATACCATGATAGCATCGCGTCCGGTCTCTTTGGCCTTGCTGGCCAGTCCAAGGTTATTCTGAATATTCTTCTGGTTCTGCCGGATCATCTCGTTGAGCTTGTACATCTGTCCCTTAAGGTTGCCGATCTGTTTGTTCATCTTTCCCAGGTTGTCTCGCAAGTCGTCAATATATGATTTCAGGATACCGATTGGGTCTATCTGTACGAAAATACCGGTGATCCAGCGCATGATGGACTTGTACATATACCACACCAGATTGCGCATTTTCGGATCGAGAATGACATACACGATGGCGCCCAGTGCGGCCAGCAATCCGGCCAGGTAGAGTGTATTTTCGGCGAGTTTGATGAGAACGGGCAGTATCTGATACAACAGATATCCGCCTCCCAGTACGATAGCGGCCATGAATATACCGCCGGTGACACCCTCGGGGCGTTCCCAGAACGATTTGGTTTTGATCGGCTGAAAGTCAGTCATGTTCGGTTGAGTTTTGATGCTGTGTCAGGTTGGTTCGTTTTTAGTGTAGGTATTGCCCGATTTTGACCGCGTCGGTACTGATTTGTTCGGTCACTGTGGCATAGCTTGCTTCAAAGCTGGCTCTGGTATTTTCAATTTTCAGGGTGCTTTCAGCAATTTCGGCGGCAATTTCGGCTTTTTTTGCCTGATGTTCCTCGATTTCACGCGAAAGTCGCGCAATTTCTCCGGTTTTTTCGTGAATCATCTTTTCCAGAGATTGCGCCTCGGCCTCTCTGTTTCCGATCAGGCGTGCCCGCTGCTGTTCGTGGGCCTCGTCGAATTTCTGTTTTTCTGCCGACAATACTTTCAGGTAGTGTTGTGTTGACTCCAGCAGGCGCGCGGGCGTGATGCCCATAGTGGAAGCTGTACCGAAGGCCGACCTGAACGCAGTCTGTTCATCGAGGTTCATGCCTGTCAGGTTTTTCAGGGCCTGTCTGAACTCCAGATAGTCGAATCCCTCCTGGTTGCTCTTCTCCAGTGCAGCAGCCAGCGCTTCCAGAAACTTGTTGTCGGGATTTCCGCTTGCTGCAGGCGCGGGCGTGACCGGGGGTGGAGTGGTGGAGGCTGCGGGGGCAGCTGTTTCGGCCGATTGTTCATCAACGATGAAAACGGACCGGACTTTTTTCAGAAAATCGCTCATTTTTTTTCAGTTATATCCATTCTAGAGTCCAAGCAAATGCCCCATGAGTTGTTGCTTGGTGTGCAGGTACTCGCGGTCGCCGTCGTGCGGCGGGATGACAAGTGGAATACGGTTCGTGACCCTGACAGGGGAATTGCGGAGTGCCTCTACTTTTTCAGGGTTGTTCGTAATCAGTTCGATTTCGCTGATTCCCAGGTCGAGAAGTATTCTGATGGCGGCGTCGTACTGCCGGGCATCCGCATCGAAACCGAGGTGTGTATTGGCATCAATTGTGTTGAAGCCCAGATCCTGCAGGTTGTAGGCTTTGAGTTTATTGATAAGCCCGATACCGCGGCCTTCCTGCCGCAGGTAAATGACTACGCCGCCTTTTTCGGCGGCCATACGGAGGGATGCATCCAGTTGGTCACCACAATCGCAGCGCATGGAACCGAATACATCGCCTGTCATACATTCGGAATGTATCCTGACTGGTACGGGAGAGGAAGGGTCGAATCCTTCAGCCACCAATGCCAGATGAGGCATGAGGTCGGAGTGACTGTCGGCGTAGGCCATCATCGTGAACTGGCCATAAGAAGTGGGTATTGGGGCTTCAGCCTGTCGGAACATATATAATTAACAGTCAAAATGCCCCTGTGTTCGGGACAAGTCATTTAATTCGTCCGCAAAAATCGGTATTTTTCCAATTACCTGTAAAACATACCTATTTTTGCTCCTCAAGTTGTTCAACTCATACGCCCAAACGTGAACTTTTTCGCCCGAACACTCCGACGCTGGTACCAGTCCATCCCCCGCGATGGCGACCGGATTCTCTGGAATAAATATCTGCTGAAGCTTGCGCTGAAACTGACGGCGTGGTTTTTC
>JAJTFM010000111.1 GCA_021298575.1 Saprospiraceae bacterium
AGTGATACTCGGGTACGGGTACTTTCCGACGTGCTTTTCGAGATATTCCAGCGCATATTTCAGGATATGCAGGTAACGGGGGCCCATGGCAGCGTGTTCGGGTGGCAGCATCAGTCGGATGTACACGCCGTTCCACTGATCGGTTATTTCCTGAAAATATGGATAAATGGACCACGCGAAGTCAATCACATCTTCCGCGTGATAATGCCGGGTGGTAGTCCCGTCGGGATTATTCACCGCGGTGACCAGGCAACCTGACGCACCCATTTTATATTTGCTGTCTGTAGTGATACGGACGTCAAACACCCCGAAATCGGCGTAAAATTCCGTACGTCTGAAAAACTGATGGCAGTTCCAGTCCCATTTTCCGTTTTTATCCTGCTCCCACACGCCAAGCTGCGGGAACCAGTGACAAAACAGGTAAAAATCGCGGCTGTATCCCGCCCTTGCTATGGTTTTGGGTATTCTGGCTGTCCACTTCAGGTGAAAAACGGCACTGTCGCCGGGCGCCAGCGGCTTGTCGAGGGCCACCTCCAGCACCGACTGGTCCTCAGGGTTGCCATCATCGGGTTGCACAAACTTCATACCCGCACGCAGGTCGGTGGGCCCGCCCGCACCCGTACGCGCGAAGGACAGGATATTCACCCAGCCCCACTCCTCCGGTTTCCGGTTATCGAATTTTTGGCCGAAAACATTTGTTGCACCCTTCAGAAAAGTGGATTCGGTATTTTTAAAGGCATTCAGGTACAGATACAGCCTGAGTGTTTGAACCGGTACCGGCGACTGATTGACAAATCTGATGGACTGATCGGCCGACAATGTTCTGTTTTGATCATCCAGTCTGACAGATATGTCGTAATTTGCCGGACGCTTGCTGAGTGATCCAGGCAGAAAAGGGTCGCATTGGGACCGGATTTCCGCCCACGGAGTGAGTACAGCCAGCAGTACAGGTATGATTTTCCTGAAAAACATGTTCTTTGTTGCCTAAACGCCTTGCGAAGGTACGAAATTTGTGGTATAACCCTTAGCCACATACATCACAACCAAACTAAACTGACAAATAATTTACTCAACCAGACTGGAACCTGACCGGATATGAAAAAACTACTGATTTGCCTGGTGCTCACGGCTGTTACAGGCTCTGCCATAGCTCAAAAACTGCAGATAAGCCGTACCCGGGGCGGGTACCTGCTTTCTGTCGTGCAAAACGACAAACAACTGCTGCAGTCGCCTGTGGAGGGGCTCTGGAGTATTTCAACGGAATGGCGCGAGAACTGGCCCTACAACTGGCAGCACGTTCAGCCGTCACGCATTGATACTGCCGGCGAGTGGATTACGCTCGAAGGTACATTACAGTTGCCGCAGGGCGAGTGGTTGGTGCGCGATGCTTATCGTATGGAGAACGGTCGTATCCGGTGCCTGCGCCGTTGGGAATGGCGCGGAGAACAGACGCTCGATCAGGTAACTCTTTCCGTGCGCTGGCTCACACCAACTGCTGACAGCCGGCCCTTTTTACCGGGCATACTGTACTACGGAAACCCGTCGGGCTATAAAAATGGTGCAGGCAATGTAGCGTGGTATCAGAGCAAACCCGGTGATATCGCTATCTTTGAGGAGCACCGATACCCCATGCCTTTTGCATCGGCCGAATGGCAGCAGGACGGACTTACCTCCGGAGCAGCACTTCATTCCGTCCCAAGTCCGGTTTACGGTGGCAACCTCTTTGATCAGTGGTGGTCGCTCGGACTAACAACCACGTATAATCATACAGAACTTACCCTGCTGTCGGGACCAGTGGGATATAACCGCCAGCAGGGACAAGTAAAAGCGTTACAGAACAAGCCTCTTCCCTATCAGGATACCTGGATGAAAGTTCGTCCGGGTACTATTATTGAAAAGACATACTTCCTGGAAACCTTTATTGCGCAGGCACCCGGTACGGCATTTCAACAGCCGGTACATACATCCATCGCACTTTTCAAGCCGTTTTATGCAGAAGATCTGCCCACATTTGACGAGATTGTCAAGTTGAAATATCAGTTTCTGAAATCGCGATGGATAGAAGATATGGACTATGCCGGCTTTAATATGTATCCCCCTAAATATGCTCCGAAAATCGTGATGGGCTGGGCCGGACAGTGCGAGGCTCCGGGCTATGCCCTGCAGCCGCTCGCTACCCGTATCGCCGACCCGAAGCTGACGGACATGGTACAGCGCTCCCTCGACCATCTGTGTACTTCACCCTCGGATCAGAGCGGTTTTTGCGTCACATACGACCCGAACACCAACGAATGGGCTGACAAAGATGCTGTTTCCCAGGGGCAGGCCATGTACAGCATGGCACTCGCCATCAGAGAGGGACGGAAAAATTCCCGTATGGACACCCGTAACTGGGAAAAATTTCTCCGGAAAGCTTGTGATGTATTCTCTGACCGCCTGCTGAGTAAAACCTGGAAGCCCGTCAATACGGCAGAGGCTTTCTTCATAGCTCCCCTGCTCGAAGCACACGGTTTGTTCGGAGAGAAAAAATACCGGGATGCTGCCCTCCGGGCGGCCGACTACTACATTATCCGGCACGCCGATATGCAGGAACCTTACTGGGGCGGCACACTTGATGCTACCTGTGAGGACAAGGAAGGTGCCTGGGGAGCCTTCCAGGGCTTTTTGTCGGCCTATGAGGCTACCAGAGATGCACGATACCTGAAGGCGGCCCGGCACGCCTGCGATGTAGTGCTTAGCTATACTGTGGTGTGGGATATTCCTTTGCCCGCAGGTCGCCTGGCCGATCACGCCCTGAAAACAAGGGGCTGGACGGGTGTTTCGGCGCAAAATCAGCACCTTGATGTGTACGGGGTTGTGATGGCTCCTTCCGTATATAAAATGGGGAACTACCTGAAAGACGAGTCTTTAAAGCGCCTTGCGATAGTGATGTACCGCAGCTGCGGACAAATGATTTCACCCACGGGCGCGCACGGGGAACAGATTCAGGAAACGAACTTCGCACAGCATGGCGATATGTCTGACGTACTCAGGCTCCGCGGCGGCTACTCCGAAAACTGGACCGTATTCTGGATTACGGCGCACTTCCTGCACGCTGCGGCGCAGTTCGAAGAGATGGGGGTGCGGTAAAAAGACCCTGAAATATGTTAATGATTTGCTCCATGGCACAAATGATCCATAACTTTGGGAACCAAATCAAAAAACTGGTTGAATTATGGTACTTAATATTCCGGAAGAGTACATACGCGCAACACGTCTCACTGAGCAGGAGCTTTTAGTGGAGATTGCCGTACTTTTTTTCCAAAAAGGGAAACTGACTATGGGGCAAGCTGCAAAACTGGCAGAACTTCCTCAGTACCAGTTTCAGTGGATTCTGGCAGGCAGGGATATCCCGATACACTATGATCTGGAAGATTACAATGAGGATTTGGAAACAATTAACACGCTGAAGCTATGATAGTGGTCAGCGACACTTCGCCGATTATCAACCTGGCGATGATTGGTCGCCTGGAGTTGTTGCCAGCCTTATTCGGAGAAGTAATTATACCTTATAAAGTTTTTGAAGAAATTACGCAAAGAGGAGGTACTATGCCCGGTGCAGAGGCTGTGCTGGCTGCCAGGTGGGTTGAGACAAGATCCTGTACAAATACAGTGCTTGTTCAGGCGCTCCGGACACAACTTGATAGCGGTGAGGCTGAGGCAATCGCCCTGGCTTTGGAATTAGAGTCAGGATTACTTCTTATTGATGAAAAAATGGGCAGACAAGTTGCCAGAGGCTTTTCGTTATCAGTTATGGGCCTCATAGGTGTGCTGACTTTAGCTAAAAGAAAGGGTTTGATTTTGGAAATGAAGTCCGTTCTGGACGAATTGATTCAACGTGCAGGTTTCAGGATTTCAGATGACCTGTACCAGGCTGTCTTGAAAAAAGAAGGGGAGTTACCAGGATGACCCCGGCTCCGCGGCGGCTACTCCGAAAACTGGACTGTATTCTGGATTACGGCGCACTTCCTGCACGCTGCGGCGCAGTTCGAAGAGATGGGGGTGCGGTAACAATGAACATATTTCAACATTAAATGTTATAACACATAATTAAAAAAAATACAACATGGCAAAAACTATCTGGGCATTGGACCCAACACACTCCGAAGTCGGCTTCAAGGTGAAGCACCTCATGTTCACGAATGTTTCCGGCAAATTCAACGCATTTTCTGCTACAGTAGAGAGCGAAGATGACGATTTTTCAACGGCAAAAATCAGTTTTGCTGCCGAGGCAAACAGCGTGGATACCGGAAACGGCGACCGCGACAATCACCTCAAAGGTGCCGATTTTTTCGATGCCGGCAACTACCCTCAGGTCACTTTCTCCGGAAAGGAAATGAAAAAGGTATCCGACGGTGTTTACCATCTTTCGGGCGACCTCACCATGCGCGGGGTAACACAGCCCGTAACACTGGAAGCCGAGTATGGCGGACAGATGAAAGACCCCTGGGGAAATACCAAGGCCGGTTTCTCGCTGAGCGGAAAAATTAACCGCAAGGATTTCGGTCTGGTATGGAATGCACCGCTGGAGGCTGGTGGCGTTCTGGTAAGTGAAGAAGTAAAACTGCAGGCTGAAGTACAGTTTGTAAAACAGGGCTGAATACAGCATCGGGGCGTCCGTCAAATGGACGCCCCGATGTGTTTCACGGCAGATTTTTTGAGTGAAGTTGCCGGCTGATGGTACTCCCGGCCTGTTTTTCATTATCTTCCCAGATGTACCAGCAGTACGCTCACATCTGCCGGGTTCACACCGGAGATGCGGCTGGCCTGACCGATGGTGCGCGGACGTATGGCCGACAATTTGTGCCGTGCCTCCATGCTGAGCCCGGTGATATGGTTGTAATCTAGGCTTTCACCCAGGTGTACGTCTTCGAGGCGGCTCAGTTTGGCCACCATCTCCTCTTCTTTTTTGATATATCCCTCGTATTTGATGGCAATTTCGGCCAGCTCAAGGAATTCATCTTCGTATTTGTTCAGTACAGCAGCCAGCTCGGGCCACGCGCCTGCCATACCCCTGATGTCGGTCTGAGGCCTCAGCAGTATACTGTGAAGCTTCTGTTTTTGATTGATGAGAGCAGAGTCCACGGCCGAGAGGTAACCGTTGATATCATCAGGATTGACAGAGGTATTTCTGAAGTAATGTTCAATTTCGGCAATGGCTTGCCGTTTCGCGTGCACGCGGTCCATACGCGCGTCCGATCCCCTGATGCCGAGGCGATGGGCAATGGGCGTGAGCCTCATATCGGCGTTGTCCTGACGGAGCAGGATGCGGTATTCGGCGCGACTGGTGAACATTCGGTAAGGCTCTTCGGTACCCTTGTTCACAAGGTCATCAATAAGTACCCCAATGTAGGCTTCCGAGCGCTTCAAGACCAGCGGCTCCGCCTCCTTCGAGGCGAGTGCGGCATTAATCCCCGCCATAAGTCCCTGGCAGGCAGCCTCTTCATAACCTGTTGTGCCGTTGATTTGTCCGGCGAAGAACAGGTTCTTCACCAGTTTGGTTTCGAGGGTGACGTCGAGCTGGGTGGGTGGGAAGTAGTCGTATTCAATGGCATAGCCCGGACGGAACATTTTCACATTTTCAAATCCGGGGATGAGACGCAGTGCCTTGAACTGTACATCTTCGGGCAATGAGGACGAGAAGCCGTTCACATATATTTCCACAGTATCCCAACCTTCGGGTTCCACGAAGAGCTGATGACCATCTTTTTCGCTGAAACGGTCAATTTTATCTTCAATACTGGGGCAGTAGCGCGGACCGATTCCGCGGATACGGCCGTTGAACATGGGCGATTTGTCGAAACCTGTGCGGAGGGTGTCGTGTACCTGCCTGTTGGTGTAGGTACTCCAGCAGCAGAGTTGCCGCTGCAGCGGCGGGGTATCGGTATAGGAGAATTTCCCCGGATTTTCATCGCCGGGCTGAACCTCCATACGGTCGTAGTTGAGCGATCGGCCATCCACACGGGGCGGGGTTCCGGTTTTCATGCGTCCGGCTTCGAAGCCCAGCTCCACCAGTTGCTCGGTGATACCGAGTGCGGCACTTTCGCCTGCCCGGCCTCCGCCGAACTGTTTCTCACCTATATGTATAATGCCATTCAGGAAGGTACCGTTGGTGAGAACCACAGCCTCCGACTCGATTTCGAGGCCCATACCTGTGATAACCCCTCCGACACGCCCGTCTTTCACGATCAGGCCGCGCACCATTTCCTGCCAGAAGTCAATCAGCGGGTGCTGTTCGAGCATGGAGCGCCACTTGGCGGCGAACAGCATCCGGTCGCTTTGTGCGCGGGGGCTCCACATAGCGGGGCCCTTGGAGCGGTTCAGGATGCGGAACTGTATGGCAGTGTGGTCGGTAACAATACCCGAATACCCGCCGAGGGCATCTACTTCGCGTACAATTTGCCCCTTGGCCACCCCCCCCATGGCGGGATTACAACTCATCTGGGCGATTGTCTGCATGTTCATGGTGGCCAGCAACACCTTCGCACCCAGGTTGGCAGCTGCAACAGCTGCTTCACAGCCTGCATGTCCTGCGCCAACGACTATGACATCGTATTTTGGAAACATCTTCCGTTTTTTGGTTTTTCTCTTTTATGCTTCGTACAGCGGAAAGCGCGCCATCATGTTGTTCACTTCAGCACGTACCCTTGCCTGAACAGAGGCATCGTCGTGGTGTGTAATTACCTCATCCATCCAGGCTACTACCTGCCGGCAATCGTCTTCCTTCAGGCCGCGGGTAGTAATCGCTGCTGTTCCCACGCGTATGCCCGAGGTCGTCATCGGTGGCTGCGGATCGAACGGAATCATGTTTTTATTGACCGTGATATCGGCCAGTCCGAGCGCGAGATCTGCCGCTTTCCCGGTAACATTTTTTCTGCGCAGGTCAATGAGCATCAGGTGGTTATCGGTTCCGCCGGAAATGATATCGTATCCTCTGGAAACGAATTCAGAGGCCATTGCCTGTGCGTTATTGATAACCTGTTTGCCGTATTCTCTGAATGAAGGATCCAGTATTTCACCGAAAGCTACTGCCTTGGCAGCAATGACATGTTCCAGCGGACCGCCCTGCATGCCCGGGAAAACACCGCTGTCGAGGATAGCCGACATTTTGATTGGTTCGCCTTTTTTGGTAGTGCGTCCCCACGGATTGTCGAAGTCTTTGCCCATCATAATAATACCGCCGCGTGGCCCGCGCAGTGTTTTGTGGGTGGTACTGGTTACAATATGACAGTGTGGAACGGGGTCGTTCAGCAGACGGGCGGCAATGAGTCCTGCCGGGTGCGCGATGTCGGCAAGGAGGAGCGCTCCAACCGAGTCGGCAATCTGGCGGAATCGGGCATAGTCCCAGTCGCGGGAGTAGGCGGAAGCGCCACAGATAATGAGTTTGGGCCGGTGTTCAAGTGCTTTCTGTTCCACCTTGTCCATGTCAATACGTCCTGTGTCGGGCTCAACACCGTAGAAGGATGGCTGATATACCTTTCCCGAGTAGTTAACGGGCGATCCGTGCGACAGGTGGCCGCCGTGAGCCAGGTCGAAACCGAGGATCTTGTCGCCGGGCTGCAGGCAGGCGAGGAAAACTGCAGCGTTGGCCTGAGCACCGGAGTGTGGCTGAACATTGGCCCATGCAGCTCCGAAAATCTCCTTCAGCCGGTCAATAGCCAGTTGCTCAATTTCATCCACTACCGAGCATCCTCCGTAGTAGCGTTTACCAGGGTAACCCTCGGCGTATTTGTTGGTCAGACAGGAGCCCATGGCATCGAGCACAGCCTGGCTGGTGAAATTTTCAGAAGCAATCAACTCCAGCCCGTGACGCTGACGGGCGAGTTCCTTGTTGATGAGCGAAAAGACGATATCTGACATGGCACTTGATTTATAGTTCAGAACGGTGCAAAGGTACATAATGATGGTGATGTACCAGAATTACTTCCTCGATTACGCTTCGTACGTCATTCTGGAACGTGCCGTACCAGCCATAGACGATGGTCTGAAACCCGTGCAGCGACGTATCCTGCACGCCATGTTCGATCAGCACGACGGTCGCTATCACAAGGTGGCCAACCTGATCGGACAAACCATGCAGTACCACCCGCACGGCGATGCCGCTATCGGCGATGCACTGGTCAACATGGGCCAGAAGGATCTGCTGATTGATTGTCAGGGCAACTGGGGCGATTACCGCACGGGCGATTCTGCCGCTGCACCCCGTTACATCGAGGCCCGCCTGACCAAATTCGCGCTCGACATAGCATTCAATCCCGATACCACCACCTGGCAAATGAGCTACGACGGCCGGAAACGGGAGCCCGTTCACCTGCCCATGAAGTTCCCCCTCGTGCTGGCTCACGGTGCCGAGGGTATTGCGGTCGGACTTAGTACCAAAATACTTCCACACAATTTTGTGGAGCTGATCAAGGCAAGTATCGCCGCACTAAAAGGCAGAAAATCGGATCTCGTGCCTGATTTTCCGACGGGTGGACTAATTGACGCTGCCAACTACAACGGTGGCGCCCGCGGGGGCAAGGTACGCGTACGCGCGAGGATTAAAGAACTGGATAAAAAGACACTCCAAATCAGCGAGATACCGTTCGGCGTAACCACCGGCGACCTGATCGAGTCTATCCTGAAAGCTAACGACAAGGGTCAAATCAAAATCAAAAAAGTAATTGACAAGGTGGCCGCCGAGGTCAATATCGAGATTGAACTTCAGCCCGGAGTCAGCCCCGATGTCACTATTGACGCACTTTACGCCTTCACCGACTGCGAAGTGAGTATCAGTCCGAACTGCTGCGTCATTGTGAACGACAAACCGGTGTTCACGGATGTCAATGAACTGCTCCGCATCAGCACAGAGCACACAAAGGACCTTCTGCGGCAGGAACTGGAGATCCTGAAGCACGAACTGGAAGAAAAGCTTCACTTCGCCTCTCTGGAGAAAATATTCATCGAAAACAGAATCTATCGCGATATTGAAGAGTGCGAAACCTGGGAATCGGTGCTGGAAACCATAGAAAAAGGGCTGAACAAGTATATCATTACCCCTTCACAGCCGGGCTACGACAAGGAAACTCTGAAGATTCGGCTGCTTCGTGATATCACAGAAGATGACCTGGTGCGCCTTACGGAAATTCGAATCAAGCGTATTTCCAAATTCAACTCGTTCAAGGCAGACGAGGAGATTGCCAAGCTGAACGAGGAACTCTCCCAAACAAAGCATCATCTTGAAAATCTGACAGAATACGCAATCTCGTACTTCGATACATTGTTATCCAAATACGGAAAAGGCCGCGAACGCCGCACGGAAATCGCTGCTTTCGATACGATTCAGGCAACGGCCGTGGTGGCCAATAATGCCAAACTGTATGTGAACCGCGCCGACGGATTCATCGGCATGGGCCTCAAAAAGGACGAGCTTGTTCAGGACTGTTCCGATATTGACGACGTAATTGTCTTTCGCCGCGACGGGGTGATGAAAGTGGTGCGAATCGGGGAAAAAGTGTTTGTAGGGAAAGATATCCTCCACGTGGCTATCTGGAAAAAGAACGACGAGAGAACTACCTATAATATGGCGTACTCTGATGCCAAAAGCGGGAAGTCATTCGTCAAGCGATTCAATGTAACTGCCATCACACGCGACAAGGAATATCAGCTCGGATCGGATACCAAAGGCTCCAAAATGCTTTACCTTACGGTCAATCCCAACGGTGAAAGTGAAGTGGTACAGGTTACCCTTACTGCAGCGAGTACTGCCCGGGTTAAAATATTCGACTACGATTTTGCTGAACTGGCCATCAAGGGCCGTGACTCGCTGGGAAATGTGCTCACCAAATATCCGGTGAAGCAGATTAAACAGAAAGAAGTAGGCAAGAGCACCATCGGTGCGCAAAGACTGTGGTACGATGAAATAACCGGTCGCCTGAACACACAGGAAAGGGGAGCGCTGCTCGGTGAATTCGATACCGGCGACAGTATCTTCATCCTGTACAACGACGGCTCCTACGAAGTCACCGATACCGATGTGCAGCAGCGGTTTGAACCAAAAGAAATTATTCAGGTGTGCAAACTGACACCGGAACTCGTGGTCAATGCCGTACACTTCGACGGTCACAAGGGCTGGACCATGGTGAAGCGCTTCCGCATCGAAACCGGTAAACTCCGCGAGCGGTACTCTTTCCTCACCGACCACCCGAAATCAAAAATCCTGTTCAGTTCGCTGAAGGACAATCCCAGGATTAAATATACTGTGAAAATCAAGGGCAAACCCATGACAGGTGAGGTGTCGCTCGGCGATTTCATGGACCTGAAGGGATGGAAAGCTGTTGGCAACCGCCTGAGTGATCAGCTACTCGGCGGTATCAAAGAGGTGGAAACGGTGGCCAAACCCGAAGAACACAAACATGAGCCGCAGCAGGCAAGCCTGTTTGAAGCAGGTCCTGCACCTTCCGGCGATGATCAACAGACCTACAAGGCAGGTGATACCATCGAATTTGAATAGACAAGGTATGGCAGAACAGGAAATACCCGAAGGGCACTTCACACTCGGTGAACTCCAGACGTTCCAGCGTGCAGAAAATACGACGCTTGAAGGGGTTGACTATTATATATGGCTCGACACCGGGGCCGAACAGCCAGTCTGGCAGTTTCTGCACGCCATCGAGTTAAAACTGGGAGAGTCGGGGACTGTTATTATCAGTGCCGGCGAAGATACTGATGCTATCCGCGTTATTCAGCAGGAAGAATTGCTCAAAACGGCCTCTGCGCTGTACCGGATGCACGGGAAGCCCGTCATTCAACGTGCTTCCCGTGACCATCAGGCTCCCTGGAGCGGGGTGATGAACAGCGTATTACAGGCTGTCAGGTTGTCGAAGAGTGAAGAAGGACACTACCTGAATGACGCACTGATGCTCGATTTTGGTGATACGGGCCTTATCATCGCCCTGAATCAGGACGGGGGCGGACTGCTCATCCGTGAGCACAGCTGATTAGAGCTTGTTCAGGATTCTCTGCCGTTGGCAAAAACAGGCTGATTTTTTGTCAGTTTTTGCGTTTTTGAAGGCGCATAGCCTGTGCTACGTAACTGAAAAAAGGTGAAAAATGGCGAAAAATGAGACGGTTTTGACTCGGTGAGAGAATCCTGAACAAGCTCTTATTTGCCAGCTTGTTTCTCCAGTCTCTCCTTTGCGGCTTTGGCTTCGGAAAACTGCGGCATCATACCATAGGCCTGTTTGTAGTCGCCCAAAGCGGCAGTCAGGTTTCCCTGTGCCTCTGCGGCAACTCCCCGGTAATAGTAGGCCTTTACAAAAATCGGATCCGTTTTGATGGCAATATCGAAATGGGTATAAGCTTTCGCGAGTGAGTCCATTTCCAGATACATCATGCCCATGTCAAAGTAGGCATTGGCGTAGTCTGAGTTGCGCAGGATGATATCGCGATAGATTTCGAAGGCTTTTTCGAATTCGCCCCGGCGCTTGTAGAAAGCTCCCTTGAACTCGCGGGCCTCCAGACTGGAAGAATCAATGCGAAGTGCGTTGTCAAAGTATTGCACAGCCTCCGGATTATTCTGATTGCTGTATATGCGGCCCAGAAACAGCCAGGCATCTTCGTTTCCTTCATCGAGACTAACTGATTTTTTCAGCGATCCCACCGCTGCCAGCGTATCGCCCTGATCGAGGGCTACTCTGCCGGCCATATAGAAGGCTTCCGCGTTTTGCGGATCCTGTTTGAGGATTTCATCCAGGGTAATCAATGCATCGCCGTGTTTTTTCACAATCAGTTGAAATTCACTGAGTTTCAGGAGCGTCGGAATACGTCCGGGGAAGCGTTTGGTAGCCAGTTTAAGCACTTCAATTGCCCGGCGGGAGTCATTCGGACGGGCATAATCCATGAAAACATCGGCCAGCAGGTGGTAGTACCGGGGCTTCATGGAGTCAACGCTGATAGCAGTATTCAGGTCTTTCAGCGCCTCATCGTAGGCTTCCAGATTGTAATAGAGTCGCGCACGGGCGTACAGGAGAGAGTCGTTTTTGGGATTTTCGTTGAGCAGACGGGTGAGTTCGGCCAGTTCGGGATCCATTCCCTCCATCTGCGCAGCCAGTTCCTCTGCCGATGGTCCGCGGAAGAAAAAGAACCAGACAGCCAGTGCGGCAACTGCGACAGCCGCCGCTATAATCAGATACTTTCTAGATTGCATTTGTCAACCCGGTTTATGGGAGGTTAAAGGTAATCTGTCTGGCCGGATATAACCGGGGCAGTAATCGCACTATTGCCTGTATCCGGCCAGACAGCTACATATTGTAATCAGAGATTTTTTGTCAGTTCCGCCTCGAGGTTATCACGCGGGTTCACAGCCACGATTTTCCCTTCCCGGCTAATCAGGAAGGTGCGGGGGATAGAGCGTACGCCATAAGTAGCCGCAGGAGCCGAGTCCCAGAACTTCAGATCGCTCACGTGATTGTCCCACACCAGCCCGTCCTGCTGAATAGCCTGAATCCATTTGTCCTTGCCATCGGGGCGATCGAGAGAAACACTGAACACTTCAAAGCCTTTTGATTTGTACTTTTTATACATCTCCACCACGTGCGGATTGGCACGGCGGCAGGGTCCGCACCAGGATGCCCAAAAGTCGAGTAGTACCACTTTACCCTTGAGAGAAGACAGCGAGCGTACCTTTCCTTTGGGGTCGGGCAGACTGATTTCGGGAGCAGACATACCAATCTGAACGGGGCCTGCTTCCTCGGCAGGAGCACCACCAGTTTGTGCAGCCAGTTGTTTTTCAAGCTGGTTGATGATATTTTCGTAAGTAGATGCGTACTTGGAGCCCGGCATGGCATCTTTCAGCTCGGTGCGGTACTTTTTGAACTCATCCATAAAGAGCGGCGGGTTCTGCGCATAGAGTTGGGTTGACAAAAAAGCGCGCATGAGCGGTGTACAGCCTTTCTGAACGGCAGCCTTGACAGCATCGGTCGTCTGGGCAGGCGTTTTGATCAGTTCCTGAACGATATTGACATAGCACTGGAACGTTTCAGAACCGGTGACAGTAATTTCCATACGATCAATCGTTGCCAGATCGCCGGAGACATCCACCCCGCTCTCTTTACCATCGAGAATGAAATAGATCTTTTTGGCGCCAATACTGAGTCG
>JAJTFM010000112.1 GCA_021298575.1 Saprospiraceae bacterium
CAGAGAGCAGACCGTCCTTCAGCAGGGAAATATCCGCTTCTACCGGTGCTGCGAACCGGGTTTGTCCGGGAGTTTTGCTGTCTTCGAGCAACAGCGCATCGCGGTCAACCGATGCGACATTGACTATTGCCGGAGCTTTTCCGGAGATAAGCGACTGGATTTCCGGCTGGAAACTGTCCGGGGTGCCGCCTTCCGACCATTGCGCCTGTGCGCGACAGACAAATAAAAGGGCAATAAGAGTATATCGGTTTCGCATTTTGTTGCTATTTTCAGGATAAATGCCCGACGTTATTGTCCGGCAAATCAAAAGGATACTCCATCAGGGAAGCTGTCCGGAATGTGTCGCCGTTATCAGGGATTAAGAGCTTATTGAAAAAGGGCATGTATAGAAACAGCCCTGCAAAAACTGTTCCATACATGCCCGTACAATGAAATAAACATCAGAGACAGAATCCGGATGGCACTATTTGAATGGATTCTGGAAATCGGGGTTATTAATAGCTACTGTGTCTGTTAGTGCATGCAAGAACTTGACCAGTGCTCGTTGATGATAGGCATTCAGCCCGGAGTACTTCCCGTTTCCGAGCGGGAAACCCATCTGGCTGATGAATATATCTTCATTTTCCACGCCGAATCCGTTATCTGCGTACTGAGCCACGCACTCTTCGAGCGTCTGAAAGCGGCCGTCGTGCATGTATGGTGCTGAAAACGCAATATTTCTGAGCGTCGGGGTGCGGAATTTTCCGTTATGGAACCTGTTGCCGGTAACACCACCCAGACCTTTGTCGGTGAAGTCGTCGAGCGAAGCCACGCTGTCGATGCCGTTGTTGAAAAACTGGTTACCGGTGAGCGTAATACCACCGTGGCAGTGGAAACACTGGCCGTCCGGGAGGTTGTAAGCGGCACCTTCATCAAAAAACATCAGTTTTCCGTCGAGCTCTTCCTCGTCAAGGGCGTCAATATTGCCATTAATGAACTGGTCGAATTTGGATGTACCACTGCTGATCAGGGTTCTCTCGAACTGTGCGATAGCCTTCGCCGCCAGTTCTTTTGTTATTTCACCCGTATTGGCGATACCGAATGCCTTCCGGAAATACTCCGGATATGTCGGATGTTTTTTGAGTTTTTCGATCACATTGGGCCATGAAGTATGCAACTCGATGGGATCTTCGACGGGAAGCAGCGCCTGCTCTTCGAGTGTTTTGACTCGTCCGTCCCAGAACAGTCCGTTAGTGGCATAGGCAATATTGAGCAGCGACATGGAGCTTCTCTTACCCGCGACACCGTCAATACCCACAGAAACGGCATAGTTGTCGGTGAAACTGCCCTGCGGCAAGTGACAACCGGAGCACGACATTGTGCTGTCGGCAGACAGAATCGGGTCGTAGAACAGCCTGCGGCCCAGAGCGATTCCGTCCACTGTGAACGGATTGTCGGCGGGGAATGGCACTTCCGGGAAATGCGCAGGTTTTAATATAGTGTATGGCTTTGGGTCGTATGGGATATCAGTCAGATCCCCTTCATTGGGTGTTCCGGGTGTATTTCCGTCCTGACACTGAAAAAAAGCAATAGTACTAATCAACAGCAGGGCGAGATATTGAATTCGCAGTACCTTTTTCATGACAGATTACTGTTTGATGGTGGTGGCGGTATCGTAGTGGCTGGAGATATCTTCTGCCACACGGGTGTCGGTTACCAGATTGGAGGTAGCGTTATTTGCCAGGATATCGTAGTAGGTTCCGTTGTCGTTCAGAAGCAGTTTGCGGATATCGAATTCAATATTGAGTTCGGGATGTCCTTCTTCCACATGAATATGCTGCGTAAAGGTGAAAACCCTGTAAACGGGATCGGAGCCGCAGTGATAGGAATAGGGAAGATCCATGTCACCATCCTTGTCGGAATCCATTTTGCCGTCGAGCACTGTGAATATATAGCTTCTCCAGCCGAGCCAGTAGTCGAGTTCGTTGGCGAGCGGACTGCCTGCGGGGAAATCGGAAGGTTGTTTTGCATTATTGGCGGCATTGACACCGAATCCGATCCGGATTCCGTCGTACTCTCCGGCCGGGATGCCCGAAAACACGATACGCGGGGTTGTGCTCAGGTCGGATACTGCCTGATCAGGAGTGAAATCGAGATACACCACTTCGGTTACCGGCGTAATCGTCGTATCCTTGATGAGTGCAATATCAGAAAGATACAGCCTGAAACGCTGCACCACAATCTGGGTGGCATCAAAGTTGTACGGTTTGTTTTTTTCGAGTCTGGAACTATCGTAGGTGGCCTTGAAGTTGATAGCGAAATCCACACCCGGATCAGCGGGTTCCTTGCAAGCAGATACCGATAGCAGGGCAACTGCTGTGAAAGCGGACAGAATGACGTTTTTCATGTTTTTATTTGTTTAGAACTTGTTCAGGATTGTACAGCAAAGTTAATGGAAACTTACTGAGAAACAGAAAAAACATCTTTCAGGTTGGAGGCCATTCTGATTTTCCACTGTGGTATGTCGTAAACAGACAAATCAATTCCGTCGAAAAGGCGGGCCCAGTCGGCGTTCAGCGTGAGCCTGAAGTCGCGGCCGAGTTCATGGTAAAAATCGCCCTGCGATTCAACGAACAGATCGGGAATATCGGAGGTCGTCAGGTCGAGGGTATCGGGTGTGAGGGCGGGGTCGCCGTTGCGCACGATGACTGCCCGCAAAAATGTGTAACCGTTGTTGTTGTGCAGATTTTCCTTTTGGGTATAGAGGGGGTGAGAAGTCGGTGCAAAGACCGGAATAACGCTATTAAGATCGTCTGACAGACCAATTCTGAATTTTATCCGGTCGAAATTGCCATCTTCGCTGAATGTAGCTACCTGGTTGTCGAGGGGTGAGCGCCGGATGAGCGTGGCATCATCCCTGAGCCACTGCCTCAGGGTGTCATTCTGCACGGCATTGAACAGGCGAAATTGCAGTGAGTCGCTGGTGCGCACTGTTTCACCGGCTTTTCCCAGTTCGACGCCGGAGACATAGAATACTATATTTTTTATCCGGAAGAGCTGTCCGTTATCAGCCGGGTACAGCGAGTCGAGCCTGAAGAGCAGGGTATCGTACACCTGATTCGAGGAAAGAATCAGTTTGGGGTATCGGCAGCAGCAGTTTTCGTCGGCACCGGCGTAATAGTTTACCGCCCTGACATCCAGGCATCCCTGCTGTGGTTCGTAGCAGGAACTGGCGGTCAGGGCGATAATCAGCCCGGTAACAAGCATATACAGTCGAACGGGCATCAGATTTGTTTCATCATTTGCTTGATAATCTGTTTCACCTGGGAAGAGAACTCCTTCTCCAGTATCCAGAATCCGTAGTTTTTCTCCTGACGAAGAACAGTGAGTACCGGTTGCCCGACATATTTCCCGAAATTGAAAATCACTGTACCGTCGGGCTGTAATTTCAGTCGCTGGGTGGCGTCGAGGAAATTCAGGTCGTTTGTGAAGTCGTGGAGCGCCTGAACATCATTTTTAATAGGCGCGGGCACTACATTTCCGTCTTCATCCGTCAGGTCCTTGCCTTCATACGCTTCCAGCTGACCGTGCAACACTTCTATGGTCGCGCGTACGTCTGCGAGTGCGTCGTGTGCATCCGTGAGTTCTTTCTGGCAGTACAGGCGGTAGGCGGCCTTGAGGGTACGCGGCTCCATCTTGTAGAAAATACGCTGAACGTCAATGAGGCGCCGTCGGGATACGTCGAGCTCCATTCCCGTGCGGGCGAATTCCTCCATGAGCATGGGTACATCGAACCGGTTGGAGTTATAGCCTGCCAGATCGGCATCGCCGATGAAATCCCAAATCTGCTGTGCCAGCTGACTGAAAGAAGGCTTGTTTGCCAGATCCTTCGGTGTGATACCGTGTACCATCATGGCTTCTTCCGAGATAGGGATACCTGGATTGACGAGTGTTGAAAGTATTTCGTCGGCACCACCATCCTTGCGGAGTTTCACCATGGCAATCTGTACGATACGGTCGCGGATGACGTTCAGACCCGTGGTTTCCAGATCAAAGAAGACCAGGTCGCGTGTGAGATTGATCCTCATTTCTGCTGCTTTGTATCATCGAGGAGATCGTCGTCGAGCAGGCCTCTTTTACGCGCTGTTTCGGCATAACCGTGCAACTGAACAGGTTTCTTGGTCTTTTTCTTCATCCGGATATTCAGCATTTCCGTGAAGAGAGAGAAGAATATGGCAAAATACAGGTAACCCTTGGGGATAGCGCCTTCTGTGAAGTGACCAAGGTGGGCCGCTTCTGCAATAAGCGAAAAGCCGATCAGGATAAGGAACGAAAGGCCAAGCATCTGCACAGAAGGGTGTTCGTTGACGAACTTGCTGACGGGGCCCGAGAAGATCATCATGACCAGTACCGATATCACAACGGCTGCAATCATCACGAACAGGTTATCGGCAATACCGACGGCGGTCAGGATGGAGTCGAAGGAGAATACAATGTTGATCAGGGCAATCTGAATAATGACCTGATTCAGCGCGGCCTTGCCTTTGGGTACTGACGGATCATCATCGGAGGAATCACCCTCCAGTTTGTGGTGAATTTCTGTGGTGGCCTTGTACAGCAGGAAAAGACCGCCCAGCAGCAGGATGAGTCCCTGACCGTTCACATAAGGCAGGTGGGAAGTATCTCCATGGTCCATCCAGGGCATGGAAACGTAGAAAAGCGGATCCTTGAGACCAATAATCCATGAAATACCGAAAAGCAGTATAACGCGGAGAACCATAGCGAGAATCAGACCAATGCTGCGCGCTTTGGGCTGCTGTTCCACCGGCAGCTTGGAGCTGATGATGGATAGGAAAATGATGTTGTCCACGCCCAGTACGATTTCCAGCAGGGTAAGTGTGAGCAGACTCACCCATACAGCGCCCGAAGTGAAATCCGGCATGGTGAAAAGTAACATGTCCATTTATGTCGTGTTTAGTCGTTTCTCAAAAATCGCGCAAAATTACAGTAATTGCCAGAAGGAGGCGATAAACAATCCCGTAACTTTGCTTTAGATTAATTAACTGTTCAAAACAATCATGAAATTGAAAAATCTGATCCTGATTACCTTGTTTTCCGGGGTGTTTGTTACCTCCAACGCCCAGAATTCTGTCAAAAAATACGCACTGATCGAGCATTTCACCAATACGAAGTGCGGTATCTGCGCCAACAGAAATCCGGCATTCTACAGTCTGATTGGTCAGCCGCAGTACGCAGAAGACGTACATCACGTTTCGGTTCATCCATCATTCCCATACAGCACCTGTACTTTCCACCTGGCCAATCCGGTTGACAACAGTGCCTGGGTGGCTCAGTATCCCGGCGTAGTTGGCACGCCAAGGGTAGCCGTGAACGGCCGACTGATCCCGGCAAGCAGTCAGTTACTTCGTCAGGACACCCTGAACAAGTATGTCGGACAAACAAGTCCTGTAGCAGTACTGGTTACCCTCACAGGCAGCGGTTCGTCCCGCACAGCTCTGGTACGAGTCAAAACCGTGGGTCAGGTGCCCGCCGGCAGTTACAACCTCTGCGTGGCAGCTGTGGAAAAAACCATCAACCTGACCACTTCCAACGGGGAAAGTGTACACCGCGATGTTTTCCGCGATATGATCACGCCGGTGGAGGGTATCCCTGTTTCATTGCCCGCTACCGGACAAAGCGCCGAATTCACCTACACGTTCAATCTCGCGCCCGCCTGGACGCCCTCCGAGATTTACGTGCTGGCTTACCTCCGCGAAACCTCCTCAAAACTGGTGCTGAACAGCGGCACAAATTTAGACCCTCAGACGTCTGCCAATCAGGAAATACCGACGCAGGAACTGGTTTTGTCTCCCAACCCGGCCAGCGAGACCTCCCGGATAGCGCTTTCGTCCGACGAACGCATCAGGTCCGTTCTGGTGTACTCTGCCGATGGAAGTAGCGTGAACACACCGGTTTCCATACAAGGCAATACGGCTGAAATATCGGTGAAAACACTTCAGTCGGGCTGGTACCTCGTAAGCGTACTGACCGACAAGGGCCGGTATGCAGGCAAAATAGTAGTGGAAAACCGGTAATCAGTCCTCCTTTTTGGGCACCGGATCGTAAGTAGGGTGTGTACTCCAGGGGTGGCAGCGCATAATGCGTCGGGCGGCAAGCCAGGCGCCTTTGAAAAGGCCCCACTCCTGAAGTGCCCCTATGGCATAGTGCGAGCACGAAGGGTCGTATCTGCACTTGTTGGCACCGAGAAGTGGCGACAGGAAAATCTGGTAGAGGCGAATGGGCAGAATGAGCAGGTACTTGAGCATGGAACAAAGGTCGGGGGTAGCCGGCAAACCTGCAATATCAGCAGATGAAAGACCTGAAATTATCAGGGGTGACAACGTTCGTTGACACCGGCAGATACGCCTCGACAAAAGACTGGTGAAACCTGGTTTTGGCGGATGCGTTCCATTTGAACTCCCAGGCATTGAATCTGCCGTCGGCTTCCTCCACGTAGTCAATTTCCTGCTGTGATTTGGTTCTCCAGAAATAAGATTTGCCGTGCAATGCCCTGTACTGGCGGTACTTCAGCCTTTCACTGACCAGAAAGTTCTCCCATAGCGCGCCAACGTCTGTACGCAACTTCAGCGGACTGAAGTTTTCGAGAACAGCATTTCTGATTCCGTTATCGTAAAAATATATCTTTCTGTTACTGGTGATTTCATTCCTCAGGTTTCTGCTGAGTGGCATCAATCTGAAAATGATGTACGATTTTTCCATCAAATCGAGATAGTTTGATACCGTATTCTTGTCAATACCCAGCATACGGGATAGTTCGTTATAGGATACTTCAGATCCGAGCTGCAGTGCCAGTGCCTGTAATAGCTGCCATAATATTTCAGGTTTTCGTACCCCCCGGAATTCAAAAACATCCTTGTACAGATAACTGCCCGAGAGAGAAAGCAGGATTTCTCTCTCCATACCCTGCCTGACAATTACTTCAGGGTACATGCCATACACAAGCCTGGTTTCCAGTTGCTGCGCTGCATCCGTCATACCGTAGGCGTTTTCGAGTTCAGACCAGGAAACCGGATATAACTGGTACTCCCATTTCCTTCCCGTAAGCGGCTCATTGATCTGATTGGCCAGTTCAAAAGACGATGAACCGGATGCAATCACCTGAATTTCAGGCATTTCATCTGTAAACAATTTCAGCGTGAGACCTATATTCTTTATACGCTGTGCTTCATCTATTACCACCAGCCGCTTTCCTCCTGTGAGCTGTCTCAGTGTGGCAACAGACGCTTCAGTCAGCATGGTTCGTATCTCGGGTCGGTCGGCATTGAGCCATACGCTTTCATCAGAATACTGCCTGAGCAGTATTCTCAATAAAGTCGTTTTGCCGGTCTGACGGGCACCCAGCAAAACAACAGCCTTGCCCCCGAACAGTCTCTCCCGCAATCCGGGAAGCAAATCACGTGCGATTTCCTTCATAAACATGATTTTATTCACCAAAAGTAAGTACTTTTGGTGAATAAAACCCCGAAAATTACTTTTTTATTTTCCAACCGGCCAGCTTGAACACAGAAACGTACTCGGAAGGCACATAGAGCCTGTCTTCCGGACAGGCAATGGAATAATAATCTTCCGGGTGCAGTATTTCGGCAGAGTCGGGATTGGCCAGGTCAATCACATAGCGGTCGGGCGCTTTACCCCGACTGATGAGTCGCAGTTCGAAGGGCATAATCCGGAGCGGATCGTCGGGGTTATAGACACCGGATCCCTGCATGCGTGCCTGCGCGACATTACTGCGTGCATCCTGCAGTTTTCCTGCTGCGCGGATAATTTTCCAGAAACCGTCGGGACTGGCATTTTCTTCGTCGGAGGGGCGTTTATTGAGAAAGGGCTGCACATTGGGCCATATAACATAA
>JAJTFM010000113.1 GCA_021298575.1 Saprospiraceae bacterium
AACAGAGGAACCAGTTCCGATCAAATTGTGCTGACCGACCGGCCGGCGGGTATGTATCTGCTGGAGATACTGCTTCCTGATGGTGGCAGAGTTACCAGAAAGATTGTTCACTGATAGCAGGACGTACGTTCACTTCCAGCTGACCTCGTCGGTAAAAAGCCAGCAGTTCTGACCTTTGCCGGGGTGCCACTCCGGACAAACGCCGGTGTTTTCCGCGTGTATGCGTATGTAGCGCGCGGGGCGCTCGCTAAAGGATATGCTCAGCCTTTCAATCCGCGCCGGACGGTTTTCCGACGGGGGGGCTGGCGTGAGCTCTCCGGCCTTTTCAAACCGGATGCCGTCTTCGGATGTCAGCACGGTGACTTTGCGCGGGGGAAATATCCATACACCCGTATTTTCCAGAAATCCTGCCTGCACTTGGCTGACAGTGGTGGTTTCAGTCAGTTCGAAGGTAGTTTCGAGGTCATTTCCCGAAAATCCCTGCCAGCGGCCATCGCTGAACTGCTCGCCGCCGGTCAGTCCGTCGCGCAGTCCGAAAGGTCCGCCGCCACGATATTTCGGATGATATCCAGTGGTATAAACAGGTTTTTTCTGGTCTGTGACTACAAAATCGGCAGCCACCACCCGGCTCTTTCGTCCGTTTACGGTGGCAATGGCCGTCACCCGTCCGCTTTTGTACGGTTTCAGGAGTGCAACACGCTGAAAGGCATTGCCACCGTAACCGACGGTAACGATCGCATCGGGAGATCCCTTGATGCGCACCGAATCGCCCGCGTTGATCATGCCGCCCGGCGGATCAATAACAGGAGAAGGGGTAAAATTCCCGGTATTGATATCCCGTAACACCGCCGGGTCAATCTTGCTGACCTTCCGGTCGTAGGTCATCAGTCCGTTGGCTTCCGTTTCCACGTCAGTGATCTGGGTATAAATGGAGGCGCTCAGTCCCTGATTTCTGAATGGTCCCCATACCTCGGCGTAATACTTTTCGTAATCATTCAGCAGGGATTCCGGGCTGGCATAAGAACTGTATCCCCAGTTGCTGTTTTCCCACATGTGCCCTTCTGTTTTCAGGCCCAGTCCGCCAAACTCTCCGAGCACAATGGCTCTGTTTTCCTCCGATGGCGGGCATGAAGGTGCCGGGTAACTGTGCCAGTCGAGCACATCACCGGTGCGTCGGTCCGACCATCCGCTGGCGTTATTCACCATCCGCGACGGGTCCAGTGATTTGATGTAGCTTACAATACGGGGAGTTTCATACTGCCCCCAGCCCTCATTAAAGGGTACCCACATGATAATGGACGGGTGATTGATATGTGTCTTGACCAGTCGGGTTAGTTCCTGTTCAAATTGCCGGGCAGATTCCTGCGTCCGGGTGATATCCGGATCTTCGGGAGCAATTTTGACATCGCCATTGGGCATATCCTGCCATACGAGCAGTCCCATCTGGTCGCACCAGTAATAAAAGCGGCGTGATTCCACCTTTACATGTTTGCGCAGCATATTGAAGCCCATTTTCCGGATCATTTCCAGGTCATACTTCATGGCAGTTTCCGTTGGCGGTGTATAAATACCATCCGGCCAGAAACCCTGATCGAGCGGACCGTTCTGAAAAACGAACTGGTTGTTGACGAGGATGCGGGTCAGTCCCTTGTCGTCCTTTCCGAGCGATACCTTCCTCATGCCGAAATAGCCAGCCACTTCATCCGCCGGGTGCCCCTGCCGGAGCAGTCTGATTCTCAGGGCGTACAGGTGCGGGCGCGCGGGCGACCACAATACCGGCTCTGGAATACGAAGTTCAACCGTTTCGGTTGGCCGGGCGTGTCCGGAAGCCACGACACGCCCCTTTTCCAGGGCTTCCACCTCAATACCATCGCATGGGAGCGTGCCTGCAATTTCACATGACACACGGACGATACCTTTGTCAATATCTGAAAAGGCTTGATAATCAGCAATATAAGTATTTGGAACAGCTTCCAGCCAGACCGTTTGCCAGATGCCGGTTACGGAAGTGTAGAAAATACCGCCGGGGGTGAGCGTCTGCTTTCCGACGGGTTGCCAGCCTTTGTCGGTGGGGTCATAAACACTGAGTATGAGTTCATTTTCACCAGGCTGGAGGTAGTCGCCTATTTCGAAGGAAAAAGGGTCATAACCGCCCCTGTGTGTACCCGCTTCCTTTCCGTTTACCAGCAGCCTGCATTCCCAGTCAACGGCCTCGAAATGGATGAGTACATTTGACTTGTCCCAGGAGGCGGGGAGATTGAACGTGCGTTTGTACCACAGCCTGTGGTTATTGTCCACCTGCTTTTTTACGCCAGAAAGAGACGACTCTACCGGAAAAGGTACAAGAATCTGTCCGTCCCAGGAAACGGGAGTTCCTTCGCTGACTGGCCGTATGGCGTAGCTCCAGAGGCCGTTGAGATTTTGCCAGCGATCCCGCACAAGGTGCGGCCGCGGGTATTCCGGCCACGGATTTCGGGCATCCACCTTGTCGGTCCAGGGCGTGGTTATATGACCTGGTGCGGGAGCCCAGAGGGGCTTTGAGCAGGAGAGCAATCCGAAAAAACTCAACAGTAACAGCGTGTATTTCATGGTATTACAATTTTCGGGTGCAATATATACAGGTATTTTATGGATTGCCTGTTTTTAACGACACAGACAAAATTCGGGTTGCTTTTAATTAGTCTAAGGAGTTTTTAAGCAGGTATTCGGTTCCATACGCGCATTTTTGCCCTGTCATAAAACGAAAAGCATCAGATTTGCATACTCGGCCAGTATGCATCCGGTACCTGGGATGAATACTGGGAAGGCACCAACAAACGCAGCAACTCGAATCTGGGCACCTTCAACACGACCAATGTTATGCTGATGGCCAATTACGGCATTACCGATCGCCTGAATATAATGGCCGGATTGCCCTGGATCAAGAACAGCAGCGACAGCTACCTGAAGGGTCAGCAGGGTGTTCAGGATCTGTCGGCATGGCTTAAATACCGTCCGCTGGCGTTATCGGCCGGTCCGGGCGAAGTGCGAGGCTTCGTTACGGGAGGAATCTCCACACCTGTATCCCGTTATGTAAACGATCTGCTGCCGCTGAGCATTGGATTGCGTTGTCCGACAGCCTCCCTGCGTGCGGTGTTCAATTACACCTTCCACTTTGGACTGTATGCCACAGCACAGGCCGGACACACATGGCGCGGGCGCACAACGATTGACCGTGACTCCTACCTGTATAACAACCAGCTTTATTACACCGATGAGGTGCCTGTACCAAATGTATTCGATGCATCGGCCCGAATTGGTTTCATCAGGCAGCGGTTTCAGACAGAATTCTGGATAGAGAGAAACGCCTGTATAAGTGGAGATGACATTCGTTACAATGACGGTCCGTTTCCAACCAACAAGATGGAAGCTACCGTCGCCGGCTGGTTCGGCAAGGTATTCGTGACCAACCAGTGGGCTTTTCACGCCAGTGTGAGCAAGGTTCTTGCTGGTCGCAATGCCGGACTTGCTACTACCTGGGCTGCCGGCACCACCTATTTCTTTACTGTCGGTGAGTAATCCGGGTTCAACATTCCAAACAAAGAAATCTGACTGATATGAAAAAACTTCACTTCTCATACCTGGCCTTGCTGTGTATCACTGCAGGCGTATTGTTCACCCGTTGTTCCAAAGCAGTGGATGATCCGGCTTACGAACCCTATCCGGAAACAAACCTTGACCAGACCGCCGGGAGCTGGAAAACCTATGTACTTTCTTCCGCTACTCAGTTCAGTCTGCCAGCCCCCGAGGCGCCCACATCTTCAGCTTATCTCGCAGAAGTGGAAGACCTGAAGCGCGTGGCGGCCACCCTGACAGACGAGCAGAAGGATGCTGCGCAGTTTTGGGGCAGCAACGGGGTGCTTCGCTGGCATGAAATCGCCCGCGAGTTTACGGCACAGTATAACGTACCGCCAAATTACAATGCCGATGGCACCTATCCATTGCCCGATCCGGCCAATCCGACGGTATATCCCCGATTCCCGTTTTGCAACCCGCCGTATGCCTCCCGGGCCTTTGCCCTGTTGTCTGTGGCTCAGTACGATGCGCTGGTAGCAGCCTGGAACCTCAAGTTTCAGCACAACCGGAAATCTCCTGCGCATTATGACAATTCCATAGTGCAGCTGATACCGGAAAACGACCTTCCTTCCTGGCCTTCCGAGGATGCTGTGGTAGCAGCGGCCTCAAGGGAAATCCTGAAATTCCTGTTTCCGGGTGAGAAAGCGCTGATTGAGGAAAGAGCGGAAGAGCACAAAAAAAGCCGCCTGTGGGCTGGCGCAAACGTACAGTCTGACCTCGATGCCGGTGATTCACTGGGTCGCAAGGTCGCCGAGCGCGTGATTGCCTATGCCAAGACCGACAGAATGGGTCAGGCCAACAACCAGGCAGGCTATCAGGCATTGAAGGACGCAGCTATTTCCCGTGGCTACAACGATCTTTGGGTAAGCCAGGATATACCGGCTCGTCCGCCCATGCTTCCGTATTTTGGCAATGTAAAACCATGGAATTTCACGGATTCGGTGAAAGTGGCCATTCGTCCGGCGGCACCGCCCAGAGCTGGCAGTCCGGAATTTGAGTCTGCGCTCAACGAACTCCGCGATCTGGCCAAAAACAGGACATCCGAACAGTGGCGGATTGCCTCCTTTTGGGCCGACGGTGTGGGATCCTACACACCTCCCGGGCACTGGAACCGCACAGCCTGCGAACTGATCTATGAAAAAACATATAACGAGATCAGGAGCGCCCGCGCGCTCGCACTCATGAGCACGGCAGTACAGGATGCAGGAATCGTTTGCTGGGATACAAAATACTATTATTTGCTGCCTCGTCCCACACAGGTGGACAGAAACGTGACCACCAGCACGGGTATCCCGAACTTCCCGGCATACACCTCGGGGCACTCCACCTTCTCTGCTGCTGCAGCTGAAGTTTTGAGTTATCTGTTCCCTGATCACGCCGCCGAGATGGAGGCACTGGCCAAGGAAGCTTCCAACTCCAGAATCTATGGCTGCATCCACTACCGGTTCGATTGCGAAGTCGGACTGGAGTCGGGTAAAAAGGTGGGAAGTTACGCCGTCACAAGAGGGAAAAACGACGGCGCGGAGTAAGGGAAAGGTTTAATTGACTTCATATTTGTTCAGACAGGCAGACTCCGGGATGTACCGGACGTCTGCCTGTCTGTTGTTGGAACGGGCTGTTTTTTGTCATATTCGCGATCGTAATAAAAATTTGGGGTTGCGGGAAACCCGATTCCGGTGTCTTTATCCGGCTTTTTTAGCAGCCAGGCACAAGAGTTTTCAAATTTGTTCGTCTGACTGAGGCATAAAAACAGTTTCAGCCTGTAAAACTCGTTGAAAGAAATGACTATTATATAAAAAAATCGCCTGTTGTTAACCTTTATGCTTCAACGCATATTCGGTTCGGCAGGTACGAAGAGGCATATTCGTGGCTACTCAAATCGGTGGGTTACGCCGAACAGCAAAAGGACTCTACATCGCTCGGTGATGCTTATTCTATTCTCGGCAATGTTTTTCTGGGACTGAATAACCGGGATAAAGCCAGATATTATATACAAAAAAGTCATAATGTATTTACCGGACTGCGCGATACACTGCGTATCTGTGTATCTCTGAATGATTGGGGGATTACTTACAGCAGTCAGAATCAGGATAGTGCACTTTTACTTTACAATGAATCCCTGAGGATGATTCGTAAATACCCCGGACACTTTATCGGGGTTGTCAGTATGTTCAACAAGGCCGATATTTATTTGAATAAAGCTGAAAAAACACCTGCTTGTCTTGATACAGCCCGTATTCTGCTGGATGAGGTGTACCGGCAGTGTCAGGAAAACCGTATCGCCGAGGGTATTCCCAAGGTACTTGGCGCTTATGGTAAGATAGCATATAAAACTGGTGATTATGCCAAATCGAGGCAGTACTACGATGAGGCTATTGCTGCCAGCGAGAAACATGGAGATATAAACAACACCATTTCTTTGATGGCCGAAAGCCGGGATGTTTATAATAAATCGGGTCGGCTGGACGAGTTAGTCAGACTTGATGACAGAATCAGATTTCTTCAGGACTCTGTCAGGAGTGATGTACAGCAAATGGCTATTCTGGACAAGGAGTGGCTTTTCAGAATGCAGGAGAAGGAGCTTGAAAACAAGTTACTGAGGGAAACACTCGAGCGGGAAGAACGAATAAGTCAGCTCAGGCTCATACTGATTATCATACTGACCATTGGAACCGCTCTCCTGACTGCCCTGATTATATGGAACCGAAAATTGCAGAGAGGTCTTGGCATGGCCTATCAGGCTCTCATGGTCCGGTATCGTGCGGAAAGAAAAGATAGCGATTCCGCCGGGTTAATGAGTCCTAACGCTATTGTCATGCAACGGCTCTCGGATTACTTTGAAACCCACAAGCCTTATATCAATCCGGATATACGTGTCAGCGATGTACAAAAAAATCTGGATGTGAGTGCGCAGGAACTCAGCGCTGCTCTCAGAAAAAACGGCTTTGAGAATTTTAATGCGTTTCTGAACCAGACAAGAGTACAGGAGGTACAAAGACGATTCGAAAATCCGGAATTCGACCACTATTCTGTGGAAGCTATCGCTAAAGATGCCGGTTTTGGTTCTCGTACGTCGTTTTACAGGGCTTTTGAAACCGTTACCGGAGTCCGCCCGGCGTACTACAGAAGCCAGATTCGCAGAAATACAGACCAGTAAGAACAAGCTCTCTAATCAAAATTGTTACGGTTTTTTGATTTTCGGGCATGTTCCCTCCAATTGGGGCTATATCATTTTTGTTTTATTCACACCGGGATTTCCTGTAGTATCCTGCTCCAGACCGCCTGTCCCTCTTTTAATCAGAGTTCTGTTTTCCGTATCAGGCTCAAAATACGCTTCGAGAGCCGCAGCAGCTGCACAGGGTATATCAGCTCTTATACCACGCAGTTGTTGCGGTTTTTTTGTGGGCTCAATTACCTTTGCAGGAAAATAATCAAGATGCAGGAAAGGCCCGCTGACTCCACGCCACTCACTCTCTGGGAACGTACGCTCGACATTGTCTCAATAGCTGTACCACTCGCCGGACTGGCTCTGGCACTCTCCCGTTATCCGGAGCTGCCCGAACAGATCCCCACTCATTTCAATGGAAAGGGAGTGGCCGACGGTTATGGACCCCGCTGGACAATCTTTATGTTACCTGCTATCAGTATGGTGATGTCTGTAGGCCTGATGATTTTGGCAAGGTATCCGAATCAGTTTAATTATCTGACGGTAATTACGCCGGAGAACGCCTCGTTTGAGTACAAGAAGGCGCGGGTAATGGTTCGCCTGCTGAATGCGGAGTGTGCATTCCTCCTTTTTACGGCCGTACTGAGCACCTTGCAGGGTACCGACGGTGAAGCCCGGCTATCACCCTGGTTCTGGATCGCTTTCGCAGCCATAATGATCACTCCGGTGGCTGTACTGGCAGGATGGAGAAAGAAGAATTAGAGCTTGTTCAGGATTCTCTGCCGTTGGCAAAAACAGGCCGATTTTTTGTCAGTTTTTGCGTTTTTGAAGGCGCATAGCCGGAGCTACGTAACTGAAAAAAGGTGAAAAATGGCGAAAAATGAGCCGTTTTTGACTCGGTGAGAGAATCCTGAACAAGCTCTTAGTCCTTGCGCTTGTTCAGTACCGGAAGCAACACCAGCGACAGTACCCCGCCAATGATATTATAGAAGATCTGTATGGCAAAAAATGAAATATTGGCGTATGAAAACGCATCTCCGCCGTTGATGCCATACAAAGTCAGCGCAGCTATGCAAAGGGCGTGGAAAGTGCCCATTCCACCCGGTGATGGTATCACAAAGCCCAGTGTGCCAAATACGAAAACCATCAGCGCTGCACCGGCGCCCAGATGTGCTGTGGGCGGGAATGCCAGCAGATTGAAATAGCACTGCAGGTAGAACATCACCCATATTCCCAGTGAATAAACAGTGAACATGGCCGGACTTTTAAGCTTCAGCACGCTGCGAAGCCCCTCCCAGAAGCCTTTTGCCACTTCCAGTCCCTTTTTTACCAGTGTCAGCTCCTGCAGACGTGCGCGGAACAGATAACCCGCACCCAGCATAATCAGTCCGGTCAGCAAAAGTATCCACGGCAGGGAGATGCCGCCGGTGTGTGCTGCCGACTGTCGGTTGGCATTGATGAAATTCAGCAGCGTGGTACCTTCAAATAAAAAAGCCAGTCCTACTACCAGCCCCAGACAAACCACGTCGGCCAGCCTGTCTATCACCAGCGTGCCCATTACCTTGTCGAGCGGCGCTTTCTCGTACCTGGCCAGCGAACCAGCCCTGATCACCTCGCCCATGCGCGGGAAACCCAGATTGGCAAAGTAGCCGAGTAAAATGGTCAGAAATGTATTGTGGAAACGGGCCTGATGTCCGACAGGCTCCAGCAACATCTGCCAGCGCAACGCCCTGAATATGTTACTGACAGTAAATGCGACCATGACCATCAGCAGCCAGCCAATATGTACTGTAGAAAAATCCCCAAGCAGCTTGTCTGTCAGGCTGCACTGGTCCTCCGGTACACCATCGAGCCGGCACTGCTCCATAAAAGCTGCATTCTGGCTCCGGAAAACCAGGTAGAGTATGGTTGCTCCGATGCCGAAAAAGAGCAGAAATTGAATCGCTTTCTTAATCATATTTCTCTTGCTGGATGATCCGAACCGTACCATACATCACTCCGCGCAGTACAATTCTGCTGTAAACAAATAGTTGTTGCAGCAAAAATACGATAAAAATACCACCTGCCGTGTGTGTACCTATTGCCCCGGAAAGGAACAGGTAAATTACTGCCAGCAGGAGTTGTATTCCCAAAAATGCGGCGACGGTTAATACATATGTACCTTTATTACGACATAAATCGCTCCAGCCCGCCCGGATGGCGCGCGCCGCTCTCTCTCCTTCGGCCTGTCTGATTCTGGTCAGTAACGACCATAGAAACAGCACAGAACACCCGGTCAGCCACAAAGCCACTGCCAGCAGCGATATTGCAACGGCTGATTTTTCAGACTGGAAGGTTTCCAGCATGGGCATCAGGCTGATCAGCAGCGGTATGAACAACAGGGCTGTCCAGATTATCGCGATTATCAGAAATACCAGGGCTGTTTTAAAAAAGCGATTGAAATACTCCGCTGCAAACCGCCAGTATGCTCCCCGTGAAATACGCTCCGGATAAATGGCGCAGAGCAGCAGTCCGCCGTTCAGGAAAACAGATGCCACCAGCCACACCGGCAACAACCACCGCAACTGTCCCAAAAGTGGAGTGAGCGAGGCTCCGTGCACTTTCAAAAAATCCATGATCACGGTGTGGTCGTACCCTGACAACAGTTTCCTCAATTCCAGGGATTGCCCCACCGATGCATCCAGCACCGCACGGACCTGCATTCCGACCGACAGTGCCAGCAGCAACTGCATCGAATATACAATCAGGCTCACATACCGGAGCCTGTAGCCGCTTTTCATGCCCCCCAATAATACCTGCATTACCTTTTTCATGCGAGGAAAGTGATGGCCTGGAACAGGTTCTGAATCCAGAAGGTGAATTTCAGTGCATATTTCCACAGGGGCGCGTGCTCCGGTTGCAGGGTCAGGCTGTTGTTGTTGATATCTGTGTCGAGCCCTAGTTTACCGTGCGGGTCCAGCTGTGCCGACATAACAGGCGGCATGTCATAAAACTCGAAAACGTGAACACCCGCTTCTCCCGACCAATACTCCAGGCGTGTACTGCCGTCTTCGAAAGATACAAGCAGTTCCACCGGATATACCCAGTCGCCGCGGCGCTGTACCTCCACCCTTGAAATATGTCGTTTCCCGGAGCTCCTGTCTTCCACCGTCTGTACGCTGTCGCCAAATACCCCCTGTCGGCCCGGCAGTATCTCGTTTTCAATGGATGAAACAGCATAATCCAGCACTTTGGTATCGTAAATAGCCGTTTCAAAAAGCCGGTATGCGTTGACTGCCAGCGTGGTGTCGGGCATTTTGGCGAGTTCCTCACGCAGCACAGCCATGAAATCGCTCCCGCGCGGGTGTGCGAACTTCCACCGCTCAAAATAGGCGCGTATGATGTTGTTCATCGCTTCCTCACCGATAATTTCCTGAAGTGTGCGCAGTGAAGTGGCCGTTTTACTGTATATCAGACTTTTGAAGTTAAAGTCTGAAAACTCCCAGCCTGGTCGTGCCACGCTGCCATCGCGCGGATTGCGCATGGAGGTGTACTCAATCCGTGTCTGCTCTTTGTTGCCGAAATGGAAGCCGGGGAAGGCCAGCAGCGACTGTTTCTCGCCGAAAGCAGCATCCAGGATACGGTCCTCGAAGTAGGTGGTGAATCCCTCATCCAGCCAGGGCTCCTCTTTCTCGTTGGAGGCGACCACACCCATGAAATACTGG
>JAJTFM010000114.1 GCA_021298575.1 Saprospiraceae bacterium
CGCTTACTGCACCCTTCGACAAGATATATTACCTCGGCGTATCCGTGAACGGCGGAAACGAGCTCATCCCGCGCGCACGCCTGTCATCCTCGCCCTATACCATGTCGCTGTTTGGCGAAACGAATCTGTTTCCCTCTGCGGGTTCCGTGGGTATTGGCACGGTTACCCCCGACGCGGGCACACAACTGCATGTGGCTCAGGAGCAGGGAGTCGGACGCGTTCTCATTGAAGGCGACAACGGAGCGGCACTCCGGTTCAAACAAGGCAGCAATACAGCCGATATCAGTTACGACGGCGATAAAATCACGGTGTCCAATTTGAACCTGACCCTGACCGACGGCCTGAACCTCCAGGGCAGTGCCTCTGTCAATTATGCCGGCCTGAAAAACTGGCGCCTGATTGATACCGACAACTTCGAAACAGGAGACGACGGCTGGATCTGTGTGGACGACTGGACAAACAATATCCCCAAAACTTTTCAGCGTTTTTCGCCCAATACACCGTTCAGTCAGGGATACATTCTCCGGCCCAATCAGCACGGCAATGATGCGCTGAAGAAAAAATACGATCTCACGGATATTCCGCATACCCGGATCAAGGTGGTATTCACTTACCATTTTTTTGAAACTTGGTCTGAGGGAGAGACCGGAGTGGCCGGATTTGCTTCCCAGTTGAATCCATACACCTCCCCGGCCCAGTCCAACGGTTACTTTCAGATAGGATGGACGGACATGCAGCCGGTAGGATTTAATTTCAGTGGTTCAGGGTATGTAAATTTCTGGCCTTCCAATACCACTATTGCTGATTCCAACAAGAGGGGTGAAATGATTGCACAGCATACTGGCAACGATTTCTGGCTGCTGTTTACTTCAATTCTGGACCAGGATGCAAACGACGAAAGTTTCGGCATCAGCAACATTGAAATCTGGGTTCAGTAACATCACAACACACAATCAAGACATGAAAAATATCAGACTCTTTTCATTGCTGGGGCTGTTGCTGTGCACTGTTGCACAGGTACAGGCCCAGGCCAACCTGAGTATTCAGGGAACTATTCAAAAAACTTCGGGGGCCAACCTCGACGACGGGGTATATGCCATGACCTTTCGCCTGTACGACACGGAAGTCGGTGGAACTGCGGTATGGACAGAAACCCAGGATGCCGTGGAGGTGCTCGGCGGAGTATACAGTACGCTCCTCGGCAAGGCCAATCCGCTCACGGCGGCCTTTGACAAAACCTATTATCTGGGTATCTCCCTCGATAATGGTGCAGAGGTAGTGCCGCGCATACAACTGACAGCTTCCCCTTATTCCCTCTCCCTGATCGGACAAACCAATATATTCCCGTCAGACGGCCCTGTAGGCGCCGGTACATTGGCGCCGGCGAGCACTGCCGGACTTCACGTCAAAAAAGAAGGCGGAACGGGCAGGCTTCAGGTAGAAGGAAGTACCGTTGATACGGTTGTACTGAAGAAGGGAGGCAACAAAGCCACCATTTCCTACGATGGCAACCTGATCACGATTTCAAATCTGAACCTGATCATTAACGGCAGCGTGAACCTGCCCGCCGGAAAGTCAGTGGAATACAACAATCTGAAAGACTGGCGCCTGGTGGATGTTGATGATTTCAGCACCGGCAATGACGGCTGGATATGTACGGAGTATTGGAATAATACACTTACTCGTCAATTTGAAAGAATCAGTCCCTCCACGCCTTCCAGCCAGGGTTATATACTGCACCCTACTCAGAGCGGATTTAATTCACTGAAAAAAGAGTTCGACCTGACAGGAATCCCGCACACCAAGGTCAAGGTGGTGTTCACCTATCATTTCTTCGATACCTGGGACTGGTATGAATACGGATTTGCCGGTTTCGGAACCCGCAACGCTCCCTTTGATGCTGCAGGCCAGCAAACCGGGATATTTACAGTGGGCTGGAACAAAATGAGAGAGAACAACCTGTGTGCAGGCGCTGGATACACGGCTTTCTGGTCTGGGACATGGGACGCGGCGCTTGATTATAACTTCCGGGAAGAAATGGTGGCCCAGACATCTGATGACAAGTTCTGGGTTATTTTTGCCAGTAGCCTCGATCAAGGTGTAGCCGACGAGAGTTACGGCATCAGCGATATCCAGATCTGGGTCAAGTGACCCATTTATGTTTCACAAAGTCTGCAAACAAGATGAAAAAAATATATCACATTCTCTTTGCGGTGCTGGCGCTGACAATCGCCGCCCCGGCTGCGTGGTCGCAGTCGAGCCCGAACTGCGTCACGGCATCTGACGATGACTACCTGTACGGGCGCACTTTTTTTAACTTTGGCAGCGTCACGAGGGCGCTGAACACCAAGGTAAGAATCAATTCCACGGTCGGGCAGCCTGTAGTGGGCGGTTTTTACGGGCCGGGTATTCAGGGAACGCATGGTTTCTGGTCCAGCTTTCTGCTGCCTCCCGCTGCGCCGATTGTAATGGCCAGCGAGGGTGATCTGGAAGACCGGGTACAGATAGACTGGACCCCCGATCCGCTCTCCCCGGCGGCTACTTCCTACAAACTGTACCGGAACGGCTCCCTGCTGGCCACGGTGGACGGAGAGACGTTCTCTTTCATAGACTTCAACGTACTGGCCGGCAAGTTCTATACGTATGAAGTGGCCGGGGTAAACTCTTTTGGCGAAGGATTCAGGGGCGCTGCCCTCGGCTTCCTGAACCCGAACGGAGTGGTAACGGGTCAGGTGAAGTCGAGCAACAATAACCCTGTTCCCGGTGCTGTTGTCACACTCACGCCCACTATTGGTGCTTCCGCGCTGTTTGGCGGCGATGATATGGCTTTTGCCGAGTACAATGCTTCGTTTCCGACGACCCAGTTCACCTTGTCTTGCTGGGTGAAAATAGACGATGGCAACGACAATACAGCCATTTTCGACTTTGGCAGCCATATCGGCAAAAACTGGTGGCTGCACACCCTGCCTGCTGCCGATGGCAGGGGCGTACGCTTCGGCATGGCCAACGGCTCGGGTGGTGTGACTGAACTGGAGTACGCCTTTCCGGAAGCCACGGCCGAGGATTGGCACAATGTGGCGGTATCTTTTAGCGGTGCCTCCGTGTTGTTGTACGTGGATGGCGAGCTGATTGAAACAGCTGTTACGGGCCACGAGGCGGGACAGTCGCCCCTGTTTCTGGGCCAAAAATCCGATGCCACGGGTTTTTATACCGGTGGTATTGACGAGGTGCGGTTCTATAACCGGCAACTTGCCCAGACCGAGATACAGATGTTCCTGAATCGCACGGTGGCACCCAATGCTGCCGGACTGGTGAACTACTGGAAATTCGACGAGGGCGTGGGCTCCAAATCGTTCGACCTGACCAGCACCAAACAGAAACTCTATTTTTGCGGTGCCAGCTGGTCGAGTGACAAGCCCAATGTAGTCAACGCCGGTCTCACTGACGAGACAGGTTTTTACGCCATACCGGGTATCAATTACGGGGCGGGTACCACTTTTGTTGCTACCCCTTCCAAGAAATTCTACTTCAACCAGTCGCTGGAGTTCAACTCGGTGAACAATCAGTACGCCGAGCTGACCGATTTTGATCTGTCTGACAGTTCCACGGTGGAGGTGACAGTCAAAGCGTTTGACTTTTCGGGCAATCAGTGCATCCTGACCAAACAGAACGGCAGCACGACCCACTTCGGATTGCACCTGAATGCTGGCAACATCATCCTCGAGATGGGCGGCAACCAGCATGATTTCGGTCCGCTGACCATGGGTTTCCACCGTTTGTCGTTTGTCATTGACAAGCCGGCGGGCAGCAGTGACGCGGCAGTTACCCTCTACAGGAACGGCGATCTGGTGGGCTCGCACACTTTTGGCGGGGTAGCTTCCGATTTTTCAGGTGGCTCGGTGTGGACCCTCGGTGCAGGCAGCAGTGGTGGTTCACTGGTGAACTATTTTTCCGGACTGATAGACGATGTGGTGTTTTACAACAGTCTGGTGTCGCTTCCTGATTTGCAACTGGCTGCCGCAGTGGGTACCGATTTGAGACGGGGCGACCTGATGAACTACTTCCCGCTCAATGAGGGCAGCGGAGACAAGTTGAAGGACTATGGCTTTTCGTTGTCGGGCAAGGGCACCATTTACGGTGCCACTTACAGCACCGTGGCGGCCATTCTGAATGAAGAGCCGCACCTGTTCACGCCGTCGAGCCGACTGGTAACCCTGAATCCGTCGAACACCAGCGTAGATCAGGTAGATTTTACCGATCAGAGTACCGTACCTGTCAGTGGTTACGTCCGCTACGACGGAACGGACTGCTTCCAGGAGGGCGTCGAGATTCTGGTGAACGGCAAGCGCGCCTCACCGCCTGTGTTCACTGACAATGATGGATATTTTTCCATCGAATTTGAACCGGGCGCCACCGCTCAGCTCACGCCGGTATTCAGAACGCATACCTACTACCCTGCATTCTGGGAGATAGACAATATTGTATCGCCGGTAGCGGGTGTGTTGTTCCGCAACCAGGTCAAGCGCCATATACAGCGTCAGATGGCGGGTAATGCGATCTGTCGCAAGAGCGTTATTCCGGAAGGTGCCATTGTGAAAGTCAAAGTAGAAACCCTGGATGGCTGCTATTACAAGGAACAGCAGCTTACCGAGTCCAATGGCAAATTCAAGTTTGACAAACTGCCGCCGCTGCCAATTATCGTGGCAGTGACGGAGCACTCCAATAACATCATTTACGACTATTTCCAGTTACAGGGTGGCAAGGAAGTGGATCTGACCGATGTGAGTGACACGACTGATTTTATCTATTACTCCCAGCCTCAGATAGAATTGACAATGCTGGATACCAATGCCTGCGGCCAACAAATGCTGGAGCAGGGTGCAGCATACTCCACCGAAATCAAGGTGTATCAGCCTTACGATGGGGGCCGCTGCTATCTGGACACAGCCATGCTGACAATTGACAACCAGATTGCTGATATGGCTTCTTTTGATACATTGATGACCACGGGCAAGCTGAAGCACAAATTCAAAGCCAGCTTCCCGAATATAGCTTCTCCGTACACCAAAACGCTGACCGTTGCTGCAGAGGCCAATACCATACAGAACTCGATTTCCACCACAGCGGTAGTATTGGGTCAGCGACCGAGAGCGGTGAACTTTACCTCCACTTCGCCGTCCATACCCCTGATGATATTGCGAGATCCACCTGGTGACGGGTCGAATGCCACCATTGAGAAGGGTACTACCGTGTGTAATGGCTGGGGAGTTGGAACCAGTTTGGCGACTAAGGTGAGTACGGGAGTCAAGTTGAGTCTGGGTACCAAAACCGTGGTTTCCTCGGGTGTAGGTGCCGAGGTAGAAACTACGACAGAACTCAAGAACGAGCTCGAGATGGGTATGAGTGTTACCACCAAAGGTAACTTCAATACATCTGCCGAGGTATGCCTGACGACCAATGAAACGATTTCTACCTCCGGCGATGCAGTGCTGCAGGGAGAAGACGCTGACGTATTTGTCGGCGGTGCCCTGAATCTGCTTTTTGGTGTCACTGATGATCTTCGTTTTGATACCAACGCTTGTGATTACTACATCAAACCTGATCTGGTGGTTTTTCCTGACAAGTTTGCCTCTACATTTCTGTATTCGGGCTACCAGATTAAAAAAGTGGTTATCCCTAATCTGGAGTTTGTGGGAGATACAGCGTCAGCTAACCAGTGGCGCGACATCCTGCAGCGGAACCGCGACCTGAAGGATCAGGCTGTTTTTGAGAAAAACCTGACGTTCGATGCCGGTGTAACCTATGAAAACTCCACAACGATTGAGAATACAAAGAGTATGGCTTATGGCTTTGGAGTAGATATTTCGGCGAATATCGGAGCTGAATTGGGCTTCCTCTTCAACGGAACGGGTGCCACATTTAAACTGGGTGTGCAGATTGATATGGGTGTCTCGTCTGAATTCAGCAATACCCAGTCCAACTCCCAGACGGTAGGTTATACGCTGGCAGATGACGATATCAAGGATGTGTTCACTGTTGATGTTCTGCAGGACAGAGTATATGGTACACCGGTATTCAGAACTATTTCCGGCAATTCTTCCTGCCCTTACGAGGAGAAAACAGTACCTCGCGATGGTCTTACACTGACGGTTGATAAAACTATTGCCACCAACGTCCTCGAGAATGATGTGGCGGTATTCAAGTTCAATGTGGGTAATGTGAGCCAGACCGATGAATATCGTTATTATTCCCTGGCACTGTATAACGCCACCAACCCGGAGGGAGCTGTGGTGAAGGTACAGGGTGAAAACAAGTCCAGTGGTAACTTCCTCATTGCTCCCGGCCAGTCGCAGGAGGTGACCGTAACGATTGGTCGTGGCCCGAATGCCTATGATTATGAAAATCTGAGTTTCTACGCTATTTCTGATTGTGAAGGCGCTCGTTATGACGCCCTCGGTAACGGCGACTGGCCTCCGGAGCCTTTCTTCAAGCAGATTGATCTAGATGTTTATTTCCTTGAGCCTTGCAGCCCGATTGATATCGGTTTCCCGCTGCAAAACTGGGTAATGACACCGGCAGACGGCAATATCGTGTTCATCACACTCAACGAATTTAACCGGAATGATGCCGATCTGGAACTGATCCGGGTGCAATACCGCCGCAAAAACGGCGATGGTGCGTGGATTAACATCACGGAGGTACCCAAGGCGCAACTGGATAATGATGTGTTCAAAATTGTACAGTGGAATACGGAGGGTTATCAGGACGGAGAATATGAAATGCGGGCAGTAACCCAGTGCTTCGGCGGTCAAAATGCCGGTATATCCACGGTGATCACAGGTCGTATCGAACGCACAGCTCCGGAAATATTCGGCACCCCCGAGCCTGCTGACGGGGTGCTCAATGCCGGCGATGAGATCAGTATCACCTTTACCGAACCCATCCGCTGCGACAAGATCATACAGGCCGACTTTTTCAACAACAATAATATAGGTCTGTACAACGCCGAAACAGACCAGTTGATTGATGCAGTGGTTACTTGTCAGGGCGATAAAATTGTGATTGTCCCCAATGTCCCCAACCGCTTTATCGAAAATACGGTACTGCGCGTGGAAGTGGACAATATCAAGGACCTGGCCGACAATCTGTTTGTCCATAAAAGCTGGGAATTCTTCGTGGACCGCAACCCGATGCGCTGGAGCGGCGGCAACGTGAAGGTGGGCAAGTATCAGGAAGATATTACCACCGTTACCCGCCAGCTGGTGAACACGGGCGGTCAGGCACTGTCGTACGAGCTCTCCGATGTGCCCGGATGGGTGCGCGTGGGCCCCGCGAACGGAATTATCGCTCCGGGTGCCGCGCAGGATATCACGTTTGTATTCGATAACTCGCTGAGTTTCGGCACCTACTCGGATACGATTTTCGCTGTTACTCCGCTGGGTAATGAGCCCATGCCGGTGTACTGCCGCGTGATGTGCCCCGCGCCCGACTGGGAACTCGATCCCACGGCCTACTCCGGCTCGATGAACTTCACACTGAAACTCGACATCGAAGGTACGCTCAGCACCGACGAGGAAGATATCCTCGCGGCGTTCATTGACGGCGAACTGCGCGGACTGGCCAAGCTGCAACTGCTGCCCACGCTTCCGCCTGTGGGCACGCAATACCGGGTGTTCCTCACGGTATTCGGCGATCCGGAAGACGACGGCAAGCCGATTACGCTGGATATCTGGGATGCCTCAAGCTGCCTGCGCTACGTTGACCTGATCGAGTCGTTCGACTTCGAGATTGACAATGTGATTGGTACGGTGGGCAACCCGACTGTCCTGCACACGAATAACCTGATTCGCCGCGATATTGCGCTGAATACAGGCTGGAACTGGAT
>JAJTFM010000115.1 GCA_021298575.1 Saprospiraceae bacterium
ACGTGTTTTTTCTATTTAATTATTTCAATAAATTTTATATAATAAAAAAATAATAGAATTTATTTTTGAGTTGAAGGGTTCTTGCTACTGAGTTTTTTCGTGAATTTTTATATTATCAGTATTGTTCGGATGAAGGTCCACCGAAGCATCAATTCGAGGATGAGGAAAATCAGAGCTGTCAGGATTAGATATCCTCCAAGTTCGGTGGTTCTCTGGAATGTACTCACTTCTATGCGGGTTTTTTCCAGCCGGTCAATTTCATTATAGATACCGGCCAGATCCTGTTCCGAGTAGGCTCTGAAGAACCGGCCGTTGGTCATGGCTGCCATTTGTTGCAGTAGTTCGGTATCGAAAGTGACATATCGCGGGGAGAACAGGTAGGAGCCGTTGGGTGAGCGCTGTACGGGCGACATCACGTAGCCTTCCGTCCCGATTCCCACGGTATAAACCCTTATTCCGAGGGTACCGGCGATTTCGGTGGCCTGTATGGGTGAAATATCTCCGGCGTTATTTTCGCCATCGGTGAGCAGAATAACTATTTTACTTTTTGCCTCGCTGGTTTTGATACGGTTGAGTGCTGTGGCGAGACCCATACCTATAGCTGTTCCGTCTTCGAGGCGGCCAACGGTGAGTTCGCGTATGAAGTTTTGCACCACCTTTTTATCGGCGGTAAGCGGGCACTGAGTGAATGCTTCTGCAGAAAAGGCGACCAGTCCGATCCGGTCGTGTGGTCTTTTTTCTACAAAATCGATAGCTACCTGTTTGGCAACGGCAAGCCTGTCGGGCTCAAAGTCGCGGCTGAGCATGGACGGTGAAATATCCATTGCCAGTACAATATCCAGCGCATCGGCCTTCACTTTTTCTTCCGTCCAGAGTCGTTGCGGGCGGGCCATGGCCACTATCAGAAGTGCCAGTGCCAGCCGGTGGAACCAGTTGAGGTTCTTTCCCAGTATCACGCGCCAGCCGGTTGCAGTGATGTAGCCTGTTGAAACAGGCACCCGCATGGCGGCCCGGGGTGTGTGCGACCACCGCCACAGGAGCCAGCCAACGGGCAGGGCGAGCAGAAACCAGAGCGGATTAGCGAAAGTCATGATGCTTCGTTTGAGGATACAGGTTTTGTTATTTCGATCAGCCTGAGTGCAAACTGCATGGATATATCGCCGAAGTCGGGTGGGGGAGTGCCTTTGGCAAATTTGGCCAGATCGGCCTGGAAGAGGATATTGCCCAGTTCAAGGGCCGTTTCATCGGGAATATCGGTTCCTTTCAGTTTTTGAATCAGTTCGGTCGAAGTGGACTCAAGTGCCGGAATCCCGAAGCGGAGTTCCAGGTATTCCCGAATAATATCGGTGAGTTCGTCGCAGTATTCCTTTTTGTTTCCGTTGTTCCACAGGCTTTTCTGCTGCAGTTGTCCGAGTTTCCGGAGTGCCAGTTCGTGGGGAGGCCAATGAATACTCCGGGTACCCATACCCCTGTTTTTTCTATATTTGTTTACGAGGTAGGCAGCCAGCAGTAAACCAGCCATGGTCAGTATGCCAACCAGCCATGGCCAGTAATCGGTCCAGACCTTTTCTTCCCGCTGAATATCGCGTATGGGAGCCATGTCCTGAATTTCATCGGGTGCGGGCGTGGCCAGGATCTGAATATCCAGCGGATTGGTTACGGCGGTATCGCCACTGGACAGCGGTATGCGTACAGGAGGGATTGTGAGTGAATCCTCCTCGAAAAAGATGACCGTGATCTCTTTTTTATAAAATCCGTTCTCGTTTGTCCAGGCACTCTCCCGGAGCCGGTTTTCTTCCGGAATAACATCCTGCCACCCTGACACATCCGGTTTTTCAGCGGGTTTTTCTCTGACAGCCAGGTGCAGAACAAACCTGCTGCCGGTTTCCACCAGATTGCTGTCTGAACTGAGCTGAGCGGTTTGAGCAGCGGCAGTTGTGTTGAAAAAGATAATGACAGGGAGTATGAACCAGGGTATTCTCATGCTGTGAATCTCCTATCTTTTTGCTCTTTTTTCAAAAAAATGCATCAGTTCGGTGCCATAAGCGGCCCTGGTATCCATTCCGAGATAGTCGGCACCTGCCTTTCTGAGCAAAGAGGCCGTCCGGGCGCGGTTATTGCCGAATTCGCGCGCGTACTGCACGCGGGTATCCCGGTCGGAGGTATCTATCCAGTTCAGCGTTCCGGTTTCGGCATCGCGGGTACAGAGCAGTCCTACATCCGGCAGGGCTGTTTCGAGGGAATCCCAGCAGTGAATACCTGTAATATCATGCCTTTTGGCCATAACGCGCAGTGGCTGCTCGTAATTATCCGTCCAGAAATCGGAGAGAATAAAGCAGACACTTCGTTTTCTGAGGACGTTTCTGGCGAAGCTGAGTGCGCCGGCCAGACTGGTTCCGCGGTTATTGGGCTGTACGTTGAGCAGTTCGCGGAGAATTCTCAGCGTTTGTTGCCTTCCCTTTTGCGGGGGCAGGTAATAGTCCACCTTGTCGGAGAAAAGCAGCAGTCCGACGCGGTCGTTATTGGCATCGGCGCTGAATGCCAGAGCGGCGCACACTTCAGTGATAAATTCCTGACGGAGTACGTTACCGGTGCCGAAGAAGGCGGATCCGCTGATATCCACGATAAGCAGGACGGTCAGTTCGCGTTCTTCCTCAAATATTTTGATGTGCGGATCGCCCGTCCGGGCAGTTACATTCCAGTCAATAGAGCGCACATCGTCGCCGAACTGATATTGCCGCACCTCGCTGAACGACATGCCGCGGCCTTTGAAGGCGCTGTGATAGCCTCCGTAGAATACATTCCGGGCGAGACCCCTTGTTTTGATCTCCACCTTTCGTACGCGTCTGATGAGTTCTGCCGTATCCATAACTACTTTACGAATTCTCCGAGTGGTCCGTCTTTGCGCAGGGAATTTCTGATGGAGGAGTAGGGAATGAAGAGCGTTTGCCGGCCGTAGAAGGGGTGAAAGAGCGTACTCAGTTCAAATCCTTCTCTACGTATGACCATCAGCGGGAAACCCTCCTCAACCAGCCAGCTTCTGAACTGCGGATCAGCTGCAAAGGAAGGCAATTTGGGCATTTCCTTGTTGGCAAAATCGGAAAACCAGTTTTTGTAAGAGAATGATTTTACGAACAAGTCTTCCGGGTTAATCAGTTTGCCGTTTTTAAGGTCAAAATTATAGGCTATTCCCTGCGTTTCACTCGATCGGGTATCGGAAAAGGTGAGATACCCCGAGAGCAGATTATCGGTCCAGCAGGTAATTTCAGGCCATGCACTGGCCCGCTGTACATTTCTTGTTTCGGGGGTTTGTTTGAGGTTTTGCGATTCAAATACGGATTTACACTTTTCCAGCCATTGTCTTACCTGTTCATCGAGCCAGGTGTTGCATGGTTCGCAGACGGTGTGCGGGTGCAGTACATCAAAGGAGGCGTTGTAATCGGCGTAGTCATAGCATCCCATCTGAAAATGATCTTTCAGGATGAATTTGAATTCCCGTTTTTCGCCGCTACCCGTCCAGCGGCATACCGTTCCCTGTCCGGCCTTGAATTCACCGGAAATGATTGCCACAAGGCGGTCGGCTTCGCCCAGTGCATCCAGTTCATAGGTTCCGTCAGGTTTGATTTCACCCTTCAGGCGGTATGTTTCTCCGTCTGATTCAATCCACATAAATCCGTCGAGGATACCGCCCTGTGCCCTGACGAGCACCATATCGCAGCGTGCGTTATTGTAGCGGGTGATATACCTGCTGCTCCATTTGTTATCGCTGCAGTTAACCGGCGCCTGGAGCGGCACCTCCTCCGCTTCAATACGTCCTCCCAGGCTGTTATCGGAGTTATTCCACTCAGCGGTAAGCGATTTACCCTGAATTCGTCCGGAGATATAACCGGATACCCGCTGGTTGTCATTTCGTTCTTCCAGTTTAAAGCCGGATGTATCCATTTTTCCCTCCAGCCTGATGCGTGTGTTGCTTTGCGGGTAAACGAGGAATCCGCGGCAGATCTTGCCGTCATAGCCGAGAGAGACTTCTACAACAGCTGCATCGTCGAAGCGGCCCTTGTATGTTTTTTGCCACTTCACCGTGTTTTTATCGAAGAGTTTCAGCACGTTTGAGTCTCTCGGGGGCGCGGGGGTGGGGCTTTTTACCGGTGCAGGGGCTGGTTTTTGGGGTGTTTTGCCGGGCGTTGCGACCGGCTTGGTAGTGGTTGCCGGCGGTTTTGCCGGTACTTTCGCTGGTGGTGCTGCGGGTTTCTGGGCCAGTACTCCGGCCAGGTTAACAGAGAGAAAAAGCGCTGACAGCAGCAATCGGTTATTGGTGAATATGTTCATCATAAATCGGTTTTCACGGCTCTGACCATCCGGTCGGCGCCACAGATATCCTTCCTTGATTCAATGCTGGTGAAGCCCGACTGCCCGAGCATTTCGGCTACCTCGCCCGCATTGAATTCGTTGCATTCGAAGAAAATCCGTCCGCCGGATTTCAGCTTTTCAAGGCTCATGCCGGCTATCTCCCGGTAGAAAAGGAGCGGATCATCGTCGGTAACAAAGAGCGCCAGATGTGGTTCATGGTTGAGCACATGAGCTGGCACCAGCGTACGCTCGGCTGCCGGTATGTAAGGAGGATTGCTTATAACGATGTCGAGGGCGGGTAAATTTTGCCAGTCCTGCTTTTTAAGGGCATTTCCGTGAAAAAAACGGGTGTCGCCACCGACCAGTGTTTCGGAGTTTTGTTGTGCCACGGCGAGCGCTTCCTCGCTTACATCCATACCGTAAACTGTCCAGCCCGGCCTTTTTTTCCTGATGGAGATGGCAATACAGCCGCTGCCGAGACCGACATCCAGCAGCTTTACACCGTTAGAGACAGGTTCTTCCAGCACCCAGGCCACCAGCTCCTCTGTTTCCTGGCGTGGAATCAGGGTAGCCGGAGATACCCTGAATTTCATTCCGAAGAAGTCTGCCTGTCCGAGCACATACTGCACCGGTTCGCCGGAGAGCAGGCGTTGGCTTATATCGAGGTAGCGAGTGTATTCCACTTCATCGAGCTCGCGGCCGGCGTTGCCCTTCAGGTGAAAAGCATCCTCGGCTACAATACGGGCAATGGAAGAGGCCTCACCCCCTCCATAGGCAGGCGTCAGGGCTTCTGTCAGATCGGAGAGTAGTTGCCGGATGGTGATTTTATGCACAACAGATTTCTTTGAGCTTGTTCAGGATTCTCTGCCGATGGTAAAAACAGGCGTATTTTTTGTCAGTTTTTGCATTTTGAAGGCGCATAGCCGGGGCTGCGTAACTGAAAAGCTCTTAGCGCCTGTCAATAAACAGGAAAGTCTTGTAGTGATCAGCGGTGTACCAGGCACTTCGGTCGGAGCCGGTGACCAGTCGTTCCGGTCCGCGGTTTTTTCCCCTGACTTTCGGGTGGACATCCCATTCCGAGTAGCGTATACGTTCTCCGGCGGGCGTTTTTGCCGGAAGTCGTTTTTCCCTGTTCTGAAACTCCCTGCCGCCGACATATCCTTCCGGGGCAGTACCGTTGGCTCTCACATGACGCAGCACATCCAGTACGTAGGGTGGGGCCGACTGCTGATTGCCCCCCGACGGCCGGTTTTCAGGTTGAGAGATCTGTTCGGCTGCGGCGGGTGCACTGACCTGCCTTTGTCGGTGCCTGATAAACCAGACGACACCAAACAGTACTGCCAGCAGTATGATTCGCGCCAGCAGGCGTTTGCCGGCAACTGGTCTTTTTGTCATAGAGCTCTTATTTAAAATTCAGAGGATGAACTCAGCAGAAGCAGTCCGAAAAAGACCATGTACAATGTAATTGCTGCAATGACATAAATTCCGAATACCCGGAAACTGTTTCGGAGGTTACGCCAGGCTTCCACAAAGTCTTCCTGATTATCGTCCGTGATACTTCTGCGAATCAGCAGAGAGAAGCGCAGTTTGGAATAATATACATACAGCAGCGCCACAGCAGCCAGGGTAATCAGGATTGACAGTATGAAACTGTTATTACTGAGCATACCGAGCAACCTGTTTTTACCATAGGCAAACCCCAGTGCTCCGGTGATTTCCGAGGATTCGAGTCCCTTGAAAAGCAGTATTGTCGTCTGGACCAATCCGAAGACCGAGAGGAAAACGGTCAGAGAAGAGATGGTTTTCCACTGATCGAGTAGCCGGTCGGAGAAATGTGGCTGTTTGTTGATTTCGAAATCGTCGAGTGAATGCATGGTCTGTTTATTCATAGTCCATTTCGGATTGTCCGGGGTTGAGTACCAGTATCCAGAAAATGATGATGAAAATCGTTGCAACTGCTGAAAAAATATAGAACCATTTCAGGCTTGAAAAGGCTTTCTCAAGATTTTCCTCACCGTCTTCCCTGAGGAATGCTTTCATCAGGGAATAGAACCTGAAGTACAGCAATCCTGGCAAGAATGACAGGGATGTTATCATAATTCCTGTCAGAACAGCCGGGAGTCTGTCTCGGCCTGTCAAAAAGAACAGGGTAAACAGTCCTGTAAGACTGGCAATACAAAACAGGAGCACTACAAAAAAGAGTGCCCACTGGCTTATTTCGCGCCAGTAACTGCGCACTTCATCGGTGACGGTCAGTGGTGTCCTGTCGAAGCTGTTTTCTGTCATATCAGTTCAGGTTACATGATGTTTACTTCCCTTTCCAGGGTAATTCCGAACGTGTTTTGTACCGAGGTGATGATCTGGTCAGACAGATTTTTCACTTCTTCGCCGGTGGCTCCTCCGTAATTCACCAGTACCAGTGCCTGACGGGCATAGCTGCCGGTGTTTCCCACTCTTTTCCCTTTCCATCCACATTGTTCGATGAGCCAACCGGCCGGTATCTTTACCCTGCCGTCGGGCAGCGGATAGGAGGGAACATCGGGATGTGTTTTGCGGATATTATTCAGAACAGTCAAATCCGTCTCCGGGTTCTTGAAAAAAGAGCCGCAATTGCCAATTTCTGCCGGATCGGGCAGCTTTGACCGGCGAATCTGACAGACAGCCTCGCTGATATCCCGTATCCCCGGCTGATTAATACCCGCTTCGGAGAGCGTTTTACCGATATCACCGTAAGAAAGGTTCAGCTTGTGCCGGTGTGTGGTCAGGGAAACGCGAACCGAGAGAATGATATATTTCCCTTTGAGTTCCCTTTTGAAAACACTGTCGCGGTAGCCGAAAGCACATTCTTTCAGACTGAACGACCTGATTTGTCCGGTGGCAGTATTCATTGCTTTCAGGCTGACAAACACGTCTTTTAGCTCCACTCCGTATGCACCAATGTTCTGAACGGGAGCGGCGCCGACGGTGCCCGGAATCAGGCTCATGTTCTCCAGTCCGCCCAGATTGTTTTCGACAGCCCAGGTAACCAGTGCGTGCCATTGAACGCCTGCTCCTGTATCAACCCAGGCCCTGTTTTTGAACTCCCTGACCACCCTGATGTGGCTGATATCATTTTTGATGATCAGTCCGGTTACATCGCGGGTGAAAAGGATGTTGCTGCCGCCACCGAGAACCAGCACAGGACTGATACCGGAGCGAAGTGCCGTTCGCATGTCATCTTCCGTTTGCACGGAAACAAAGTGGGCGGCCTTTACGTCAATACCAAAAGTGTTGTACGGAAGCAGCGAGACGGTATGCTGGATAGTAATTGCCATTATTCAAAGCAGCGCGACAGTTGTCGCAGCAGGTGAACATACTGAATGTCATATTCTTCATAGCCGCTTCCCCAGGTTATGCGCACACGATCCAGGTCGGAGCGGCGGATTTTTTTCCAGACGGCCTCACTCACGGGATAACTGCCCCGGAAGATGTATGACTGATCTTCAT
>JAJTFM010000116.1 GCA_021298575.1 Saprospiraceae bacterium
AAACAGAGGATGTAAAAACTATTGCAGTGGATGGCGCGAACCGGAAATGGTTTGGTACCACAAACGGTATATTCGTACAGTCGCCCGATGGTCTTGAACAGGTGGCCCGCTATACCAACACAAACAGTCCGCTTTTCGATAACTCGGTCACCGATATAGCAATCAATCAGCTCAGTGGCGAGGTGTGGATTGGAACAGAAAAAGGAGTGCTGTCACTGCGGTCGGGTGCGGTTGAGGGCACGAAAATCAACCGGCCCACGGCCTATGCCTATCCAAACCCGGTACAGCCAGATTACGACGGCCCCATTGCCATATACGGTCTTGCACGCGATGCCAACGTGAAGATTGCCGATGTGGCCGGCAATCTGGTTTATGAGGGCAAGGCACTGGGCGGACAGGCCGTATGGAACGGCCGCGACTATCTGGGCAATCGGGTAAAATCGGGTGTTTACCTGATTTTTGCTACCAGCGAGGCAACCTTTGAGGAGCCCGATGCTATCATGGTTAAAATCGTCATATTGAACTGAAATTCCGGATATGGCGTATTAACACTTGTTAAAATTCCGCATTAATTGCAAATTCATGCAATATGCAAACATAAATACTGTTTTTAATTCAGTTCCTCTCACTGTTAAAAACCGAGTATAAAAGCCTATGGAAGATACCTACACCAACGACGCGCTGGTACAGTTCCTGTATCATGAAATGTCGGCTGTAGAAGCCATTGAGATGGCTCATGCGATCGAGGCAGACGACTATCTTTTATCCGAATACCGTTCCATGCAGAGCGCCAAGGCCCACCTTGTCAGGGTGTTGTTTCAGCCTTCTGCCATGTCGGTCAACAGGATTCTCCGGTACAGCGCAGGTACAGCGCTTGAAGCTGGCAGTCTTTCCTGATTGTCTAAAGACTTCCTTCATCGGCGAAACTGTAGTAGCCTCGTTCGGAGATAATCAGATGATCGAGCAGGGGCAGGTCAAAAATTTTTCCTGCCTGTTTGAGTCGCTCGGTCAGTTCTATGTCTGCCCTGCTTGGTTGCAGGTTTCCCGACGGGTGATTATGGATGGCGATGAATGCCGCTGCGCGTGCGTCGAGCGCAACCTTGAACACCAGTTTCAGGTCAACCACCGTCGCATTGGTACCGCCAATACTCACCCTTTCTCTTCCAAAAACCTCGTTGGCTCTGTTCAAAAGCAGAATCCAGAATTCCTCGTGGTGCAAGTCGTTCAGACGGGTGGATATGGCATTGAATGCATCTCTGCTACACGTGACGCGGGGTTTCTGCTTCAGGTCAGAGAGATACCGCCTTCTGCCCAGTTCCAGTGCTGCTGTGATTGAAACGGCCTTCGCTTCACCAACACCCCTGAATCTTTGCAGGTCTTTGGTGGTTCTTTTTCCGAGTTCGTGCAGGTTGTTTTCGACGGATGCCAGTATCCGCTGGGCCAGCGATACGGCACTTTCACCAACGGTCCCGGACCCTATCAGGATAGCGATGAGTTCGGCATCGGTGACGGCAGTCAGGCCATTAGAGAGCATTTTTTCGCGGGGACGGTCTTCATTTGCCCATTGTGCGATGGACTGGAGTTGATACTGTTTGTTCATGAGGTGTGCTTTGGATTTAAGAGCATGTCAGGCATGCTCTGAAGCGTGTAGTATAAAATTACAGGCTTTTTTTCCGATTACGCAACTCATTAACGGTAAATTAAGAGATTTTATACCGCAGATACTTGATTGTTTTGCCTGCTGCCAGGTGTTTGGATTCGTAGAGGGTGGGAATACTTAGTTCCGGTATGGGCAATTCTCCGGCATAAATATCGAAGTTCTGATATTCCAGGCTGCAGGCACTGTCTTTCGATACCGATTCGAGGGTGAAACTGATGAAGTCATTATCATCGTGCTTGAGATGTACCAGTCCGCCCGGCTTCAGTATTTTACGGTATTTTTCGTGGAAGAAGGGTGATGTGAGGCGCCGGTTTTCCTTGCTGGAACGAGGGAAGGGGTCACAGAAGGTAATCCAGATTTCATCCACTTCTCCCGGTTCAAAGAAACAATCAATCACTTCGATCCGGGTACGCAGGAATGCGGCGTTATTCAGACCATTGAGCAGTGCATCCTGGCCAGTTCCAGCGTGATGGGAGCGTTATTCCTGAAATGTTCGCTGCGCCACTTTCCTTTCAGATCCACGGGTTGCAGATCGGCACCTGTCAGTACAGGTTCCTGAATGTTATAGCACTCATATACATTCGGAAATGAGAGAATTTCGGCGAATTTGAGCAGTTTTTTTTTGCGTCCCACGCTGTATTATAATTGGTAATTTGAACTTGAGAGAAGAAAGCAAGAAGCTGGAGTTTGTTCGGCCTCTCATCCAATCCATATCAGGCGGCCTTACTTCAGTCCTTTTTCTTTCTGCGGAATCTGAGTGCTTTCAGCAGAAAGGAGGGGAGTGGTTTTGCCGGATTGCTGCGTTTGCGGAAGTCGAGGTTCCAGCCCCATTTTTTCACAATGGGTAACCTGTACGGCTCCACGAACTCAATAAGCGTTCCATCCGGGTCTTCAATATAGGCAAAGGCACCGGCGGCCTCACCCATTTCGAACGAGCCACTGCTGTCAACAGTAAACGGATGTCCTTTTGATGTACAGAATTTTTTGAGATCTTCCATGCCGTTGACATCGAAGCAGAGGTGGATATAGCCCAGATCACCCCAAAACCTGTTTTCAAAAATCTTGCGCGGTTTTTTATCGAGTGTCTGAATCAGTTCAATTTCAGCGTCGCCAAGCAAACGGCTGAAAGGCCCCTTGCGTTTCTCCGGGTGTCTGAGCAAGACGCGCCTGTATTCACCCCCGGCGATACCTTTCAAATCGGGAAACTGCCCGGTTTGATCATACATAATCTGGTTGAAGCCCAGTACATTCATATAGAACCGGATGGAGCGTTCCATGTCGGAAACTCCGATAATGGCTCCATATACACCTCCGTTTCCATTTTTACCCGGACTTGAGAACCAGTCGGTTGATTCCACCACATCAAAGAGGTTATTCCAGGGGTCTCTGACGAAAAAATGGCTGTTACCATCAGGGCGTTTGCTGGCAGAAGTGAGTACATTCAGACCTTTGGCGCGGAAGCTTTTTTCAGCGGCTGCAGCATCGGCACACTTAATTTTTGCAACAGAAATACCCAGGTCTCCCGGTTCCGGAGTGAATGCTGGTGGCTCGGGCTTCCTTTCTGTGTATTGCCAGATTTCCATACCTCCGCCTCCATTCAGATTAAGAGCGAGAATGGCATGCCGGGCCCGGGGTTTGCCTCCAGTGTAAGGCAACATCAATTTTGCTACGGCAGCGTCCTCAAAGAAAACGAGATCCATACCGAAGTTAACTCTGTACCAGTTGAATGCCTCGCGAGCCTTGTCAACACCAATGCCAATTTGCTGTATTCCGGAAATAAACATGAATGAGTGATTAATGAGCAACCCGGTCTGAAGCGACGAGCAGTTTACAAAGCCCCAAAGGTAGAATTTAAAGTGCTTTCCCAAATCCAAAAATCGCGAGATGTTATCCGGATAGCCGATTTACTTAGTAGGTTTGCGGTCGGTTACACCAAAAAAACTTTTTCGACAATGGAAGACTGGGAATTAGACTTTGAATGGCTGCACGTGCGGAATCTGGTGAAGGATGCCATGCGAAGGGAGACCCTCCCCGATATGAATATGGTATTGTTTCTGGTTGGGATACATGAACTGGGGCGCTGGCAAAAGGGATACACCAAGGAGGAAAAGCAGGATCTGATGCATATCGGAGTATGTTGTTTACTGGCCCAGGAGGGGTATTTTGAATTTGTCGGAAGGGACCAGGACGGATGGCCGCACTACAGACAGGTACTGGAAGTTCCGTCTGTGAATACACTGGAACAGGAGCGTTTGCTCAAGATTTGTGCGGTAAAATTCTTCAAGGAATGGGCGAAGTCGGAGGTTGATGCACCCGATATCAAAACTTAATATTAACTTAATGCTCCGGTAATGGGCAGTGAATGCCCCCCTGACTACCTTTGTATTCAAGATTCCTGACCGTCTTGTTTTAACTACTAAATTCATCTTTTTATGATGCTTGGCTTCGTTGTAGATTTGTCTGCAAGCGCGTCTGTCCTTTTGGTTGTCTGTATTCTTGCAGTCTGTTTTTTTGAAGCTATCAACGGCTTTCACGATACAGCCAATGCCGTTGCGACGGTCATCTACACCAAAACTTTACCACCTGTTTTTGCTGTTATCTGGGCCGGCGCCTGGAACTTTATAGGTGCCATGCTGGGCGGTATAGCCGTAGCCATGGGTATGATTAAACTCATGCCACTCACCGATATGATGGCGGTTTCCCTGAATGAGAATATTGCGCTGGTATTGTCAATACTGATTGCCGCTATCGCCTGGAATCTGGGTACGTGGTATTTCGGTATTCCCTGTTCCAGTTCACACACCATGATTGGTGCTCTTTTAGGGGGCGGTTTCGCTTTTTTCAGTATTCATGGCGGCATTGGTCCAAACTGGGATAAAGCCAAGGATATTGGTCTTTCCCTGCTTGTTTCTCCGCTTTTTGGTTTTTCTCTGGCTATCGGACTAATGTTTTTGCTCAGGGTGCTGGTCAAAAAGAAAACCATTTTTAAATCACCTGATGACACTAAAAAGGCACCGCCAGTATGGATTCGGGCTATCCTGATTACCACCTGCACGCTGGTGAGCTACTTTCACGGGAATAATGACGGACAAAAGGGTGTTGGCCTGCTGATGGTTGTACTGATTGCTTTCATGCCTATGCAGTTCGCACTTAACCCGAACTTTTCAAAGGATGAAGTCAAGAATCACATTGTCAATGTACAATCGGCATTGAGCAGCGAAGTTGCCGCAGACAGTTCGCGGCTCGCCTTCCACGCTCCACTGATTGCTTTTTGTACCAACCTGAATTCAGCCATTGACACACTCGATAACAAGAGCAAAACCCAGGTTTTTGCAGTAAGAAAAGGTGTGCAGGATCTGAATAAAAAACTGGAAGCCAGCCTGAAGACTCAGGTGCTCTCCGGAGCCACGGCAAAAGTTGTCAAGGCTGAAATGAAAGGCCTGACTACTGCCTATGAGTACCGCCTTACCTGGGTAGTGTTTCTCGTTTCTCTGTGCCTGGGCGTAGGTACCATGATTGGATGGAAGCGTATTGTAGTTACTATTGGTGAGAAAATCGGTAAAACGCACCTCACTTATGCTCAGGGCGCCAGTGCCGAACTCTGCGCAGCAGCCACTATCGGTGTGAGCAGTTACTATGGACTTCCTGTGAGTACAACGCACGTGTTGTCCTCGGGTATTGCAGGTACTATGGTCGCCGATGGCGGTGTCAAGAATCTGCGCCGAAAGACAATCACCAATATTGCACTGGCCTGGCTGCTTACCCTCCCGGTTTGTTTTGCCGGCGCTGCAATTTTGTTCTATCTGTTCAGAATGATTATCTGATGCGTTCCGCGTAACTCCGGAAACCACTGATCTGTATCCAATTTTTCAAGTCTGTTCCTAACCTGACTCTTCATGCTGTTACGTCATTGCGTAGCTTTGCTGTTCGTTTGCCTTTTCAACACAATGGTAAATGCTCAGCAACCTGCTGCATCCTCTTCTGTACCCGCCAGTAAAACCGAAGCCCCCAAAGTTCCTTCCAGCAGTAAATGGTATGACAAAATAAGTCTGAGGGGCTACTCTCAGTTCCGTTATAACCGCTTGCTGGAAACCAATCCTGATCTCAATTGTGAACAGTGCGACAGGAGTATCGGAAAAAATCAGGGATTTACTTTCCGTCGGGCGCGACTTATCCTCAGCGGTGATATCCACGAAAGGGTATTCCTCTATCTCCAGTTCGATTATTCCGCCGATGCTTCGGATGTCAACAAGCACTTTCTGCAGGTGCGCGATGCTTATGCTGACTATGCATTTGATGACAAAAAGGAGTTTCGACTGCGGGTTGGTCAGAGCAAGGTGCCCTATGGATTCGAAAATCTTCAGTCAAGCTCAAATCGCCTCCCGCTCGACCGGGTGGATGCGTTCAATTCCGCAGCACCCAATGAGCGCGATATGGGAGCGTTCTTTTATTATGCCCCGCAATCGGTCCGCGAGCTTTTTAAAACGCTGGTCAACGACGGGTTGAAAGGATCCGGCGACTATGGTGTTCTGGGTTTCGGACTTTACAACGGTCAGACTACCAACAGGCCCGAGCTGAATGACAATCTTCATGCTGTTGTCCGGGCATCTTATCCTGTTACGGTTGGTCGTCAGATCATAGAACCCGGTTTGCAGGCCTATTCCGGTAAGTATACTATTGCAAAGGACAGGCTTTCTTCAGGCGTCAAGTCTTTGTCAGTACCCATGTACGATGAGCGCAGATTGGGTGCATCTTTTGTGCTTTATCCGCAGCCATTCGGTATTCAGGCTGAGTATAATATAGGGAAAGGTCCGGGTTTCAATCCTGCCTCCGACTCCATTGAAACACGCAATCTGAAAGGAGGCTATGTTATGGCATCCTGGCGTGCAAAACTGAAAAAAGATCAGTGGCTTACTCCTTTTGCGCGCTATCAGGTATATGAAGGCGGTAAAAAACAGGAGACTGATGCACGCTACTATGACCTGAAAGAAACGGAGATAGGGGCTGAATGGCAATTCATCAAAAATCTCGAATTAACGCTCTCTTATGTAATCAGCCACCGAAAATACAGCGATTTCAAGACTGATTACGATGAGAAGGGTAACTTCCTTCGAGTTCAGCTCCAGGTGAATTATTAAGAGCTTGTTCAGGATTCTCTCGCCGAGTCAAAAACGTCTTATTTTTTGCCATTTTTCACCTTTTTTCAGTTGCGTAGCACCGGCTATGCGCCTTCAAAAACGCAAAAACTGACAAAAAATCAGCCTGTTTTTGCCACCGGCAGAGAATCCTGAACAAGCTCTAAAGGTTTTCTTTTCTCAATACCCGAAATCTCCCCGAAAGTCTGCATCTTTCGGGGAGATTTTTTTATTCATGCGTACCGTCATTTTTCTCGTCCAGAAGGAGTTTTTGCAGATTTTTCGCAATAAAACCATGTTGCCCTTGCTCCTGATTATGCCTATTGTGCAAACGCTCCTCCTCTCCTTTGCTGCCAACTACGAAATTAAAAATCTGGCACTGACGGTGGTAGATCACGACCTGAGCCCGTTGTCGCGGCAGCTTACATCAAAAATTGCCGGCTCGGGCTATTTTAAATTACAGGAATTCACTTTTTCTGGTGCCGAGGCTGATGCCTCCATGGAAAGGGATGAGGCCGATATGATTCTTGAAATACCTGCCAACTTCGAACGCGATATGGTCAGACAGGGCCAGTCGTCAGTATCGCTCACCGCCAATGCCATTAATGCGGTAAAGGCCGGACTCGGTCTCGGCTATGCACAAAATATTGTCAGGGATTTTGCGGCCAGTCAGATTTCCGCGCCAACGGCAGGTATTCAGGTGGTTTACAGCAACTGGTATAATCCACGACTCGATTACAAAACTTTCATGGTACCGGGTATCCTGGGAACTATTGTCTCCTTGCTGATATGTTTCCTGACGGCACTCAACATTGTACGGGAACGGGAGATTGGTACCATTGAGCAACTGAATGTCACTCCGGTCCGAAAATGGCAATTCATTCTCGGAAAGCTGCTGCCCTTCTGGTTATTGTCGCTAGTCATCGTTTCTATCGGACTGATCGTCGGGAAACTGGCATTCAACATACCGATTGTGGGGGATCTCAAGCTGATATTTGCCTACACGGCCACTTACACTCCCTGTATGCTGGGAATCGGCTTTCTGATATCCAACTTTTCAGATACACAGCAGCAGGCCATGTTCACCGCCTGGTTTTTTATGCTCATATTCATGATGATGAGTGGCCTGTTCACACCTCTCGACAGTATGCCGGTATGGGCACAATGGATAAATACTGTCAACCCGCTCAGGTATTTCGTCGAATTCATGCGACTCGTTCTGTTGAAGGGAGCGAGTTTCCAGGATATTCAGACCAACTATTTTACTATTCTGACCTACGCCGTGGTTGCCAATTCACTGGCTGTTCTGACTTACAAAAAACGCTCCTGATCATCTTTTATGGAAAAAATAACTGAATCGGCCTCAAAGTATCGCCATCTGGAACAAATGAGCACGCTGGAACTGCTCAGTAATATCAATGCAGAAGATCAGTCTGTGCCACACGCCGTAGCCAGAGCTATCCCGCAGGTGGAGGCGCTTGTAGAAGCAATCGTCCCCAAAATGAAAGAAGGGGGCCGGCTTTTTTACATAGGCGCAGGCACCAGCGGTCGCCTGGGTATTCTGGATGCCTCTGAAATCCCGCCCACCTTTGGTGCACCTCCCGACTGGGTTATTGGCATCATTGCAGGAGGCGATACGGCCATACGCAAGGCCGTGGAGAATGCCGAGGACAGTGAAATGCAGGCGTGGCTCGATCTGAAAGCCTGGCAGATTGACAAACTCGATACGGTAATCGGCATAGCCGCCTCCGGTACTACCCCCTACGTCGTGCACGGGCTGCGCGCCTGCCGGGATGCCGGGATTACTACCGGATGTATTACCTGCAATCCAGGTGCTCCTGTACTTGAAGAAGCCGATTATCCGGTACTTGCCGTGGTTGGTCCCGAATTTGTTACGGGTAGTACCCGCATGAAGGCTGGTACAGCTCAGAAACTGCTGCTGAATATGATTTCAACAGCAGTTATGATCAGGCTCGGTCGCATAAAGGACAACAAAATGGTGGATATGCACCTTACCAACGCCAAACTGATAGACCGGGGATCCCGGATGGTAGCGGAGTCCACCGGACTGGAGTATGAATCATCCCGAAAGCTGCTGCTGGAATACGGCAGTGTACGGGAGGCGGTCAGACAGGTTGTTAAAAACTAGGAGCGGCGTACTTTCACCAGTACCGGAAAGTGATCCGAAACTTGTCTTCCATTCACCTTGGGGTGCAGTACTTTGTAGTGTGTGACTTTCCACCCGGGGGCAGCAAGCCATATATAGTCAATCCGCAGATAGCGTTTTTTGTTCATTTTTCTCTCAAATTGAGCAGTTCGTTCATTTCATGGCGTATTTCTTCGGTGCACAGGTTGCCCAGGCTCCCCTCGTGTGTATGATTCAGAGCGATATTTGTGTTGTGCGTGTAAACCCCGGTTTCAATAGCATTTCCCACCATTACATAGGCTTCACGAAAAGAATGGCCGGCTTTAACAAGCTCGTTAACGGCTTCAACGCTGAAGATATATCTGTATTTTTCATCTTTCAGAATATTGTCTTTGACAGTGATAACTTTCAATGCTTCCGTCAGGATAGTCAGGCAGCTCTTCAGATCCTGAATGGCCGGAAACAGTATTTCCTTGGTCAGCTGCATATCGCGGTGATAACCGGAGGGGAGGTTAGTCTGCAGCATGGTCAGTTCATTGGGAAGGGCCTGCAAGCGGTTACCCTTTGCTCTGATTAACTCAAAAACATCCGGATTTTTCTTGTGCGGCATAATGCTGCTGCCCGTTGTCCAGTCTGCCGGAAACTCAATAAATCCGAAATTCTGACTCATATAAAGGCATATATCCATGCAAAATCTGGAAAGTGTGCCTCCCAGGCCTCCCATGGCTGCTGCAACAACCTTTTCTGCCTTGCCCCTGCCCATCTGTGCATAAACTGAGTTATGGCACAGTGTTCTGAATCCGAGAAGTTCCGTGGTCATTTTCCGGTCGAGCGGAAATCCGGAACCATAGCCTGCGCCGCTGCCCAGCGCATATCATCGGTCAGGCTTTCGGCCCATGCACCAAACCAGAGTCCGAAAGAGGATGGCATGGCAACCTGAAGGTGTGTGTAGCCCGGCAGCATTACATTTTTGTGCTGTTCGCTCAGGTCGAGGAGTTGTTCGAACAGCCTCAGTACAAGCCCTCGTATTGTTCGCAACTCATCCCTCAGGAATAGTTTGATATCAACAGCCACCTGATCGTTGCGGCTCCTGCCTGTGTGTATTTTTTTTCCGGCCTCCCCTGTTTGTCTGGTGAGTATCAGTTCCACCTGAGAGTGGATATCTTCAACGCCGGCTTCAATTGTAAACGTGCCGGCTTCAATGTCGGTGGCAATTTGCAGGAGCCCTTTTTCCAGTTCCAGCCATTCCTGTTCACTCAGCAGTCCGACTCTGTGCAGCATGCGCGTATGCGCGAGCGAGCCCTGGACGTCATACCGGGCGAGCAGCATATCAAATTCCGGGTCACGACCTACAGTAAACTGCTCCACAACAGCCTGGGTAGTGGAGTTGTCTTTTTGCCAGATTTTCATAATTTCACGAGGTTTTGGCCAAATTTCTCCAGTAAATTGATATACATGTCAATTCCCGAGGTTATTTCACCGAGATAAATATACTCATCGGCAGTATGACTCCTTGCGCTGTCGCCCGGCCCCATTTTCAATGCAGGGAAAGGCATAAGGGCCTTGTCGGAGGTTGTGGGTGAGCCATAACAGGTGCGACCCAGTGAAATGCCGGCCTGTACCAGCGGATGTTCGGGAGAGATAACCGACGATCGCATACGCAGGCTGCGCGGTGTCAGATGAGCACTAGTATTTGCCCCGATTATATCAAGCACTTCCTCCAGGGTGTAACATTCATTTACCCTCACGTCAACGGTGTAGGCGCACTTGTCGGGTACCACATTGTGTTGAGTACCAGCATTGATGATGGTTACAGACATCTTCACCGGTCCCAGCAGATCCGAATTTTTTTCAAACCGGTAGCCTCTGATCCATGCTATGTCATCGAGAGCCTTGTACAGCGCACTTTCCCCTTCCTCCCGGGCAGCGTGTCCCGAACGACCTTCAGCTATCCCATCCAGCACCATCAGCCCTTTTTCTGCAATAGCCATCTGCATTTGAGTGGGCTCTCCCACGATGGCACAGCATACCGGCCCCAGGTCAGGCAGTATCAGTTCGATGCCATCACGACCCGATATCTCCTCTTCGGCAGTAGCTGCATATATCAGGTTGAATGGTAAATCCTGTCGGTTGTAAAAACAGAGAAAAGTAGCCAAAAGACTTGCCAGTGCCCCCCCGGCGTCGTTGCTGCCCAGACCGAATAATTTGCCGTCTTCGATAACCGGATTGAATGGATCTCTGGTATATCCCTGATTGGGTTTTACCGTGTCGTGATGTGAATTGAGTAGTAAGACAGGTTTATTCTCGTCAAAATAGCGGTTTCTTGCCCATATATTGTGCTTTTTCCTGTGCGCGCTACATCCATGCGTGCGCAGGAAAGATTCGATCAGATCACCGGTTTGCTCCTCTTCCCTGCTCATCGAGGGCGTTGAAATCAGTTTTTTCAGCAGATGAATAACTTCCGACTGCCAGAATTCTTTCGTATTCATTGTTCAATTGTTCTCGTATCTGTCCCTGACAATACTTGTACCTGATGTACCGTCAATTAGCTGTGGCAATGATTCGGCTCTGCCTATGATAACCCTCCGAACACCCTCCTTCACGGCCGAAAAGGCATTTTCGAGCTTTGGAATCATTCCTTTGGTAATAATCTTCTTTCTCTTTAATTCCTGAAACTGCTCGAAATCTATTTGGGTGAGACAGGATTTTTCGTCGTTGACATCCAGCAGAACACCACTTTTCTCAAAACCATAAACAAGTACCACATGAAACGCCTGACTCATCGCTTTGGCAATTTCCTGAGTAATTGTGTCTGCATTGGTATTAAACAGTTGCCCTTCGCCATCATGAGAAAGTGGTGCAATGACGGGCGTGAACCCCTGACCGAGCCAGCGGTCAAGCAGGGGGACATTCACCGTATCTATATCGCCGACCAGTCCGAAATCTATTGTCGGATGCTGGCGTTTATGAGCCCTGATCAGGTCGCCATCAGCACCGCAAACTCCGAGAGCCGTGCATCCGAACGGGTGAAGTGCGGCCACCAGTTGTTTATTGACAAGACCACCGTATACCATCTCGGCAATTCTGAGCGTGGCCTCATCCGTTACTCGCCTGCCATCAATCATGACCTGCTGTATACCCAGTTTTTCTGCGAGCTCGGTGGCCAGTTTGCCTCCTCCATGCACCAGGATTTTAGCACCGGGCAAGGCTGCAAACTGCTGGAGAAATTCATTTAACCGTACGTTGTCATCAATGATGTTGCCGCCGATTTTTACCACAAACAACTTTATCTTTCCGGGCATAATTTCTCGATTATTTTTCCAGCAGGATGCGTTTCAGCACGGCCTGGGCGGCATAGACTCTGTTTTCTGCCTGTGCCTGAATGAGGCTGCGCGGGCCATCAGCTATTTCATCACTGATTTCCACATTCCGTCTGACGGGCAGGCAGTGCATTACCCTGGCATCCGGTGCGCCCGCAAGGAGCTTTTCGGTGAGCATTCGGGATGGATCCTGACTCAGAATACGCCCGTACTCATAGTAGCTGCTCCAGTTTTTGACATAGACAAAATCGGCGCCTTCCAGCGCTTTCTCCTGATTGTATTCAATGGTCGCATCTCCCGTGTATTTCGAGTCGAGTTCGTATCCGGGTGGATGAGTTATCGCAAAATCAACATCCATGCGGCACATCCACTCTGCAAATGAGTTTGCAACTGCCTGTGGCAATGCCTTTACGTGCGGGGCCCAGGCAAGAACTACTTTCGGCCGGTGTACAGGACGTTTTTCAGCAATGGTAATGCAGTCAGCCAGGCTTTGCAGGGGATGCAGGGTAGCTGATTCCAGACTCAGGCAGGGTCGGCCGGTCCATTTTATGAACTGCTTCATGATGTGTTCGCTGTAGTCCGTATCCCGTGAAACAAGGCCGGGGAAGCACCGGATACCCATTATATCGCAGTAAGAGCCGAGTACAGGAGCCGCATCCCTGATATGCTCCACGGTTGTTCCGTTCATCACTGCTCCGTCCTGAAATTCGATCGCCCAGTTGTCGCGATCGGCATTAACTGCCATCACATTCATCCCGAGATTTGAAGCGGCTTTTTGGGTGCTTAGTCTGGTGCGCAGGCTCGGATTCATGAATACAAGGCCAAGCGTCTTGTCGCGCCCCAGATTTCTGAATGCCAGTGGATCTTTTTTCAGATCAATGGCTTCACGAACAAGTGCAGCTACATCCTGCACATCCTGAACGGAGGTAAAATTCATTGCCGGCAGTTTTCAGTCTTGAAATGATTCATAGAATTTTTCGAGGAAATAATCCGCTTCGGTACGAGTCAGTGCAAGCGAAGGCAACAGACGAACCACATTGGGTTTTGCCTCGCCGGTAAATACCCTGCCCTTGTGAAGCAGTCGTTTCCTCAGGTCCGATTTTTCTGCGGTAAGATCAATACCGATCATCAGTCCGCGTCCGCGGACTTCCTTTATCCCGGAACAGGCCTTCAGTTTTGTCATAAGATATGTACCTGTTTCTGCGGCATTCTGCATCAGAGATTCTGATTCCATCACTTCAGCCACTGCAAGAGCTGCCGCACAGGCCAGCGGGTTACCCCCGAATGTAGTGCCCAGCATGCCGTGCCAGGGTCTGAATTGCGGACCCGCCCACACGCCTCCTACCGGAAAGCCGTTGCCCATGCCCTTTGCTGTAGTGTATATGTCGGCGTCCACGCCGCAGTAGTCGTGGGAGAAAAATGTACCCGATCTGCCATACCCGCACTGAATACCATCAGCAATATAAACTGCTCCCCACGCATCACACAGCTGGCGGATTTTTTTCAGGAATGCTACCGATGCCTCGTTGATACCACCAACTCCCTGTATTCCTTCCACTATAACAGCTGCAATTTCTTCTCCCTGTTCAGAAAAAACAGTTTCCAGTCCTGTTTCATCATTAAAAGGTGCGAAAATGATGTGGTCGGCCTGGTTGACAGGTGCCACTATTTTGGGGTTGTCGGTGGCAGCTACGGCCAGCGATGTTCTGCCGTGGAATGCCCCCCTGAAGGCCAGTACTTTTTTTCGTCCTGTGTGAAAGGAGGCAAGTTTCAGCGCATTTTCATTGGCTTCGGCCCCCGAATTGCATAAAAAAAGCTGAAAGTGAGGTTTTCCTGAAAGGTCGCCCAGCTTTTCTGCCAACTCCTCCTGAATTCGCAGGTGAACAGAATTGGAGTAAAATCCGATTTTGCCCAGCTGTTCTGTCAGCCGTTTGATGTAGTGCGGATGAGTATGACCTATCGAGATTACAGCGTGCCCGCCGTACATATCCAGGTATTTGTTTCCCTGTTCATCCCACACCCACGCGCCATGCGCATGCGCGATGGCAATGGGCTGCAACGGATACACATCGAATAGCTTCATTGTCAGAAGTTTACGGGTTTCAGAAGCAGTCCGGCTGTTTCATCCAGCCCGAACATCAGGTTCATGTTTTGCACCGCCTGTCCACTGGCACCTTTCAGCAGGTTGTCAATGGCTGCGTGTATTACCAATTGCCCGTCGGCATACTCGGTATGAATCAGACATTTATTGGTGTTTACCACCTGTTTCAGGTCAATTGTCTCCTGCGAAACATGAGTAAACGGGTGATATCTGTAGTAATTTTCGTACATCTGTTTGGCCAATCCGGCTCCCCCGCCGAAAGGAACAGTACAACTGATGAAGATACCCCTGGCGAAATCGCCCCGCCATGGTATAAAGTGAACGGTATGTTTGCCGGGCTGCAATACTTCCAGCGACTGCTTTATTTCGTTCAGATGCTGATGAGTCAGTGATTTGTAAGCAGAGATATTGTTGGATCGCCACGGGAAATGCAGTGCCTGTTGCAGGCTCTGTCCGGCGCCTGTAGCGCCTGTAATACCGGTTACGTGTACATCGCCGAGCAAACGGGCATGAGCGAGCGGCATCAGGGCGAGCTGAATAGCCGTAGCGAAACATCCCGGGTTGGCGATATTACCGGCTGCCCGGATTTCTTCCCTGTGAAGTTCCGGCAGGCCATAAACAAAAGTTCTTCCGTCTGAAAGGCGGTCTTTTTCCAGTCGGAAGTCCTGACTGAGGTCAACTATTTTTAGATGGTCTGCAGGCTTCAGCGATTCCAGCAGTGATTTCGATTCACCGTGTCCCATACACAGAAACAGTACGTCTGTATTTTCGATGTCCATTGATACATTGAAAACAAGTTCTGTTTCTCCCAGGAGGTCGCGGTGAACATGACTGACGGGTTTGCCTGCGTTACTTTTGCTGTGCACAAACACAATTTCTGTATCCGGGTGTCGTAAAAGAATTCTCAGCAACTCTCCTCCCGTATAGCCGGCGGCTCCTGCGATACCCGCCCTGATCTTACTCTTCTTCATTTGTACCGTTAACCTTGTGGTAAATCGCCGTCTGATTGCTGAATATTTTCGCAAATCCGCGTACGTCTTCTCCGCTCCATCCCTTGTTCACTTCCCCGTAGCTTCCGAAGCGGCTGCTCATCAGATCGTACGGGCTATCAATGCCATCCAGGGTAAAACGGCAGGGGTACAACGTGCAGAAAACAGTTCCGGTGACGGATCTTTGAGAACTTTCCAGAAATTGTTCGATATCCCGCATGACTGGGTCGAGCATCTGACCTTCGTGGAGCCAGTTTCCGTACCATGAAGCGAGCTGGTCTTTCCAGCTCAGTTGCCATTTGGTCAGGGTGTGCTTTTCCAGCAAATGGTGTGCTTTGATGATTATGAGCGGAGCGGCAGCCTCAAAGCCCACGCGTCCTTTAATACCGATGATGGTATCGCCCACATGAATATCGCGGCCAATACCAAAGGGTTGGGCTATTTCCTGCAGGTAGCTGATTGCCCTGGTAGGATGTTCAAATACAATACCGTTTACTTTTTTCAGTTCGCCCTTTTCAAAAAGGAGGCTTATATTCTCCGGGGTTGTTTTTGTTACCTGAGTCGGCCAGGCTGCTTCGGGTAGTGGTTCCCGGCTGTTGAGTGTCTCCTTCCCGCCTACAGAGGTGCCCCACAGGCCTTTGTTGATGGAGTACGTCGCTTTGGCAAAGTCCATCTCCACGCCGTGTTGTTTCAGAAATCCGATTTCTGCCTCGCGGCTCAGCCGCTGGTCGCGTATGGGCGTGATTATTTCAGCCTCCGGAATCATACTCTGAAGAATCATATCAAATCGAACCTGATCATTGCCGGCTCCGGTGCTGCCGTGTGCAACGGCATCTGCCTTTATTTGCCTGGCGTATTCGCCCACTGCCATAGCCTGACTGATACGTTCTGCGCTGACACTGAGTGGATAAGTGCCATTTTTCAGCACGTTTCCGTAAACCAGATAACGGATACAGGAGTCATAATAATGCCTGGTTACATCTGCAACAGCAAATGAGGCCACTCCGAGCGCCCGCGCGTGCGACTCAATTTTTTCGAGTTCGGCTGCGTTAAATCCGCCGGTTTGAACCAGCAGGGCATGTACATCCATATCAGCCACCTTGTTCAGGTAAATGGCGCAATAGGTAGTATCCAGTCCGCCACTAAAGGCGAGAACGACTTTTTTTCGATTCATGTCAGGGAATTAAGAGCTTGTTCAGGATTCTCTGCCGGTGGCAAAAACAGGCTGATTTTTTGTCAGTTTTTGCATTTTTGAAGGCGCATAGCCGGAGCTACGTAACTGAAAAAAGGTGAAAA
>JAJTFM010000117.1 GCA_021298575.1 Saprospiraceae bacterium
GTTTCTCAATGCATTCTATAGTGTACTCAAGGAAATGGACCAACACCTGGAGCTTGTTTTCCTGACCGGTGTGAGCAAGTCCGGCATGACGGGTATTTTTTCCGGTCTGAACAACCTGACGGATTTAAGTATGCATCCCAGTTATGCCACGATGCTTGGCTATACGCAGGAGGAACTAGAGCATTACTTCGATGAAAATATTACTTCCACTGCCCTGCAAATGAAGCTGACCCGGGAGGCTTTGCTGGAGCAATTGCGTATCTGGTACAACGGTTACCGGTTTGAAGAAGATGCCAACGGAGTGTACAATCCCAGTTCTGTCAATATGTTTTTTTACCGGAAGGAGTTTGAAAACTTCTGGTTCGCAACGGGTACACCCACCTTCCTGGTGAATATCCTGAAGCGGGTAGGAATTTACCAGTTGCAGCTGAATAATATCTCGGCGCTCGATTTCGACAGTTTTGATCCGGATGACATTAGTCTGTGTGGCCTGCTTTACCAAACGGGCTATCTGACAATACAGTCGCGTGACGAGCATGGTTTGTACTCGCTGGATTACCCGAACCGAGAGGTGAAAGACTCTATGCTCAATTATCTGATGGAGACATTCGGTGGTGTATCGAAGAGTTAAGTGGTAGGTGCCGCCAGGGATTATACAAAACCAGGTTAATCCCGGCAGACCTGGCATCGCATGTATCTGCCTAAAAATCATGCCCGACACCGAAATCATCGAAAAGACCAGCCAGTTCCCGGGAGATTTCAGGATGGTTAACAAGGAATCAGGGTAAAACCGGAGATTTTTTGATTAGCAGCCTCCATATTTCTGCTGTTATTTGGGAATTATGCTGTTGGAAGACAGTGGATTTGTGAAGTGGTCGGCTCCACCTGGACAGTTTTGAATTAATATTAAGGAAATTACGTGTCATAAGGCTAATTAAAACTCAGACAAATAAGCCGCCAGGTGACACTCTTCAGTGTGATAATGCGGGTTGACAGTTGTATTTATCAATAATTTCCCTACAACTTTGCACAAACGCAGCAACTTCTATAGTCAACCAACCTTAAAAATCATAAATATGAATCAAATTTCACCTTTGGTGCACCTCAACCAGAATCAGTTGGAAATATTGAAATTGTTTTCCAGGGATCTGGATGACAACGACCTGATTGAGATCAAGCGGTTGATAGTCAGATATCTTGCCAATAAAGTTACCAAATTGGCAGATGAAGTTTGGGAAAAAAACGACTGGACAGATGAAGATATGGAACGCTTACTAAAAAATTAGTAAACGTTTATTCCGACGGAAACAGATAGTTTATTTTCCAGATTGCGAGTGCCCTGCCAGCCAATTCTCTCTGGCGGTCAATGACGCTCCTGGGTATCCAGCTGTCAGCAACAAGCGTTTTGGTGGTTAAATTGTAATTCGAGGTTTGGTAGATAGATTTCTTTTCCTCAAAGGATTTTCTGTCTGCTTCTTTATTTTTACTGGTTTCCAGCAAGGTGAAATTGCCAATTCTGTATATGTAATTGTCTATATCCACACCCTGGAAATGAGCTGCCCAGTCTTCCGTGGGATTTTCGGGTAAAATATGTTCTACTGACAGTTGTCTGGAGCTGAGTTCCGGTTCGTTCCCGCCATACTGCACTTCCAGTTTGCCCAGTATGTATTTAACCAAACCGTTATATTTCTGTGTATTGATCACCTTGTTGGCAAAATCATTTTTAAAGCTGTCATTGTCCAGATAAGCATCTTTGATGTATGTCAGGTAAAGGACTCTTGCTGTTTTTATTTCGTCTTTAAATATGGAAACAGATGCTTTGCCATAAACACGTTCCAGTTCATTCGGATTTTGCCCTCCAATGGTATTGTATCTGAAGGAGATGACTATGATGTCCCGGAGTAATTTATTGAACTCCGTATCTGTCCATTTGATTTTTGCCATCATCAATAGCGGATAGCATTGGCTTACATCAAGTACATTCAGTTCTTCTATGAGCTTTGACTGTTCAGGAGTCCATACCTCACTCTGAGGTATTTTCAGGGCTGCATAGATATTCACGCTGTTGTCCAGATCGCTCAGGAGCTGTATGGCATCAGATTGTTTTAAGATAGCACCTTTTATGGCTTTGAAAAGTGTTGACTTCCTTTCCCCGGGAAAGTATCTGGCATTCCAGAAATGACGCAGATAGGTGGATACATCTGTCTTTCCCAATACATCATTGATACGGTGCCATTTTTTTTCTTCCTGTGATATGGAACCCGCGTTGGGCGTATATATGATTGAAAGTATAAAGTTCTTTAGCAAATCAGCGGTTGATAACTTCACGCCTCTGGCATTCAGTGTTTCAAACACTTTAAAGGCATTCAGGTCATCATTTACCGTTATGGAGGTAAAGAAAAGTTTTATGTCTATTTTTCGGGTGACAAACTCTGTCACCGCCTGGGTAGTACTGTCTTTAAACTGTTCCGTAAGCTTCTTTAAAAAGTATTTCCAGGCTTCTATAAGCCGTTTTTCCGATGGTTTTAATCCTGCCGTATTTTGGGGAATGTCAAACTGCATCAGCTTTCCGCCATATATGTGCTCATTGTTGTAGTTCAACTTGAGTTTGGGAGTGTCTATTTGCCTCACCAAATCTCTGCTACTCAGGTAAGTCTTCTTCAGGTCATCTGCCCGCTGGTTGTCACCCCGTGAAATCAGATATTGTACGGCAGCCAGAATCAGAATGCTGATGGTGGTAATTCTTTGCTGACCGTCAATTATGATGGATTTTTTGGGTTCTTTTGTCTCCTGTAGCACCAGATATCCCATGTAATGATCACCCTCCTGATCCAGTTCCATCAGATCCTGCCAAAGATCCCCCCACTCCTCTTTATCCCAACTGTAGTCCCGCTGAAATGGCGGCACCTCGTAGGTTTTCCCATTTCCGCACAATTCGCCGAAGGTAGGCTGGGCTTGTTTTAAAAATGTTGACATAGTTCAGATTTACAAGTAGAGCGCTCAGTTTGACAAAAGTAGAGAAACTAACCAAAACAAACCCGGGGAAACATTCTGTGACCTGCACGGATTGTGCTAAAGCCGAGCCTGCCCCGATCCCTCGGGGGGGAACGGCTGCGTTTAGGGCTTCGCCGCTTTTGACGAAGTGAGGATATGTTGTTGTTATGCTGATTATTGATAATTTTTCGGGCGGGGTGTACCACATCGCGTATGGCGGCTCTGGTGGCGTGGCCGCTCGTCGCGCGGTGTACCCACGCCTGAAGGCATGGGCTGATAGCTACGTTGCTGGCTTCGCCGCAAAAATTGTATCGAGTTGTTGATGTAGCTACCTGCTCCTGCACCTCGGAACACCGCGCGACGAAACGCCATGCCACCCGGGCCGTCATGCGCGACGTGAGCGTATCCCCAGCTCCGGAGGAGCGACATGTTAATAGCAAAAAGCCCCCCCGAATGTTAAAAGCCCCGGAGGGGTGAAACAAAATTATTTCCGGTTTTGGCGTTTTTCGGTGTTATATTTCGTGTTTTTGCCCGGACTGCCGGGGGGATGCAGCGCGGGTGGGCGCTCGTGTGTGTGCGTGAGAAGGTTAAGATCTGGCAGGTTTCCTGCTTCGTCGGAATGGCTTAATCTGATTTGACTAACCGCAGAGTTTCGCAGAGTTCGACGCAGAGTTACGCGGAGAAAGATTCCTGACGCTGTTCTGCGGTGCCGCCTCATCGCAGAAAGTATCGAAAAGAAGGCAAAGCTGACTGAACAGGAAATACGCTTGCACTATCCTGATAGTCCGGGCAACCCGCCGGAATTTAAGTTGATTGAATGAAGTTTTTTATTTCAATGGTTCATGAAAAACTACGCCGCGATTTCGATGTAACTTGTTGATTATAAGATTGCTTTTGGAAGTGAACAAAACGAGGCTACAATTGTTTTAAATCAGCCAGTTACAAGCCGAAAATGCTGTCGGACTGCAAAAAATGCAAACGCATTTGCTTGAATTGAACGGCGGCGAGATAGTTGTTTTCACCGATACGATTTATCCGCCGTTACCCGAAATCGCCACTTTCGAGCAAGTTGAAAAGGAGTACGAAGCCGCAGACCCGCTGCGCCAAACTTTAGAACAGGAACGGCGCATCGCCGAAAAACAACTCGAATTGAGCAAGGCTTGGCGGTTACCGAAATTCGAGGCTGGATACCGCTATGTCATCCATCAGCAACAAGGCTTTGCTTGATAAAGCTTTGAGGCTCGGAGAAATCACGGTGATTGAGTATTTTTTAGAAACGAGTTTTTATCAGAATGCCGTGCTGCACTTTTTGAAAACGGAGCATGAATACCATGGCGCGGTGGCGGAAATGATGAAGTACAAGTTGTAATTCTGACTGGAAAAGAGGCGTGATGATTACATCAATGAATCCCGTAGAGAATAGCATACACCTGCAGGCGTGAAAATATAGCGGCCTGAGTCAGCAGGCATATCTTGACACCAAAACACTTTTTCTTACTGGCAGCGTAAGAGCTTGTTCAGGATTCTCTGCCGGTGGCAAAAACAGGCTGATTTTTTGTCAGTTTTTGCGTTTTTGAAGGCGCATAGCCGGAGCTACGCAACTAAAAAAAGGTGAAAAATGAGACGTTTTTGACTCGGTGAGAGAATCCTGAACAAGCTCTTATGGATTCTGGGGCAGCTATCGTTTCAGCTTTACATACCTCTAACGGAAATGAAAATCAGCTTCCTTTTTCCCTTACATATACTTCCTGATCCTTGTACTTTGAAGGGCATTTCAGCAGCATTTCCGAAGCCTGAAATACATCGCCTGACATTTCACCGGTGAGAACAATTGATTCAGAGCGTTCAAAGTCTTGAGGTTTGGCAGCGTGCAGTTCAACCTTTTTTACCTGACCGGCTTCATCACGAAGCCAGAAGGACAGGAAATCAGGGTTTTTTACCGGGTCGTAGTCAACAGGTTGATCCTTAACGAGCGTACCAACAAGTTTGACACGATCGCCGTTTTGTGCAGCCTGCGCAAAGTTGGCGTAAGTGGTTACGTCCTTGCTCGCCGAAATCAGGATAGATACAGCGGCGGCGATCACGAGAATGGCAATGATGTGGGTTTTTTTCATAGAGAGTGTATGCAGTATATTTTGAGTAGCTGCATATTCGGCGCAAAGTTAAGGGCAAACAGAACAGAAGGGCAATAAATCAGTGTTAAAGAGTTGGTTTTTTGCCGCCCTTCAGAAAGCCCTGGATTGATGTAAGCGTATCCCACTGACCATCGGCAGCGAGTTTGGCTTGCGATGGCCAGGTACCCGGATTGTGCATAGCCAGCTGAGGACCTGCTGTTGCCAGAATTTCACTCAGTCGGGGCACTTCCGTTTCCGACAGCTGCTTATACGTACGGATACCATACTGATTCAGCAGCATTTGAATTTTAGTTCCGATTCCCTCAATGACAGTCAGATCATCGTGTTCCTCGGGAGCTGGTGCAGTCACAGGGATTGGTTCGGCAGTATCGGCGGGCGCTGCAAACAACAATGATTCTTTTTCGGCCGGGACTTCACCGACGGTATTAACAACCATATCTGTCTCTTCCAGAAAGACTGTTTTTTTTGCGGGATGCGATTCGCTGCCGAGATGGGGGAGTGGCATTTCCTGCACCTCCTCGGTTTTCAGCGTCTGACTCGTATCAGGGCCAGCGGATGTAGAGTCGTTTGTCGGGGCAACCTCACTGTCGGGCTTATATGAGTCGGGCAGTTCGAGCGGAATAGATTCAGCAGCGGAAGCCGGAGGCAGGCTGCGACCCGACAACAGAAGTTCAGTATCCGATTTTCGCTTTTCGGCGTATAGCTCTGCCAGTTTGTTCTCCAGGCTTTGACGCTCCTGGTCAAGCATGAGGTTCTCCCTGCTGATGGAATTGTTTCTGTCGGTCAGGGTTGTGCATTCAGCGTCGGAGGCGGCCATTTTTTCGCGAATAGTCCTGATTTCTTCCCGAAGAGCATTGACCGTTGCCATATTACTCTGGTTGTCAAGCTCTTTCTGGTCTATCTGAAACTTGTATTTGGCCCAAACGGCCCAGCCCAGCCAGATACCGATAGCAAATGCTCCGAGCAGCATTGCCAGAATTTCGAGTGCGTGTTGCGCAAAGGCGCCATTGGTGAAGTCGAACAAAATCAACTGATTCATAAAAACAGATTATCCTGCGGTTTGATGCTGTAGAGTCAGCGCTATTTCTTGATGACGACCTCTACCCGCCTGTTCTGGAAGCGACCCAGCGGTGTGTCGTTGGAGGCTCTTGGCATATCTTCTCCTTCTGAAGTGCAGGTGATCCTGGATGCAGGCACCCCTTTGCTTCTGAGTATGTCGCGTATGTTCTGAGCGCGTTCTATCCCTACTTCGTAATTGGCTTCAGCGCTTCCCACAAAATCGGTGTGACCGGTTACGTATATTTTTCCGCCGGTTTTTTTCCACTGTTTGACCAGATCAGAAAGGTAGCTGTCAGTTGCAGACCTGACTGACTTTTCTGTATATTGCTGAGGGTAACATACAGTGAGCTTGTTCCGGCCGGTTTCTACCGTAACCTGGCGAGTGCTCTTGCGGGTTGAAGATTTGACAGTGACAGCGCTGGATGCCCCTCCCTTCGATGTAAGATTGGAAGATTTTGCAACAGGTTTCGCTTTGACAAGCTCGCCCTGTTTGTCAACTTTTACGGGCTTCTTTTTCTCTGGAACAGCAGTCTTGTTTGCTATTTTAACCGTTTTAGGCTGAGATTTGACTACTTCAGGCTTTTTTTCATCAGCCTTGGGCACCGAGGGCACCGGTTTTACAACAGCCGGATCAGAGGCAACAGCCAGTTGCCGGGTAACAGGCTCGGGTGCCGGTCTTGAGACAGTCTCCACGGGATTGTCTTCATAACAGGAATGTTGGATTTCGCAGACATACCACTTGGTGCAGAGAACAATCCAGGCGGTAAAAACACCAAAAATGAGTAATTTCAGGTTCATGTCAGTTGCATTTATTATCAATCAAAGTGCAATGTTAAGTACTGGTATTCAGATTTTTAACAAAATGCACAAAAAAAAGATTCAAATAACATCGTCTTTTTATATAATCAGGGACCGGGGCTTTACCTTCGCCTCCGGAAAACACACCTTGCTGCATTCTAACGCGCAATGAGGTGTAAAAATTTTGTACCCGGGCAACTTATTGTAACTGTGGCGATTATTGTCAAACTTTCTGATGCGGACATCCAGCAATCCAACGGACTGATGGTGCTGCAAAACATAAAACTGGAGCTGGGTGAAGGCGAATTCACCTACCTGATTGGTAAGACCGGCAGCGGGAAATCCAGTCTTCTCAAAACTATTTACGCCGCATTGCCGCTGGTTAAAGGATTTGGAGAGGTGGCAGGCTTTGATCTTCGCACAGTCAATAGAAGGAATATACATCTTTTGCGCCGAAAATTGGGGATAGTTTTTCAGGATTTCAACCTGTTATCCGACCGCAATGTGGAGGAAAACCTGATGTTCGTGCTGCGTGCAACAGAGTGGACCGACACCCTTTCAATGAAGAAAAGAATTGTGGAAGTTTTGTCGGAAGTCGGTCTTTCCGGGAAAATAAACGCCATGCCCCACGAACTGTCGGGTGGCGAGCAGCAACGGGTGGTAATTGCCCGCGCCCTGCTGAACAAGCCGCCCCTGATACTGGCAGATGAGCCA
>JAJTFM010000118.1 GCA_021298575.1 Saprospiraceae bacterium
CAGGCAGTACGGTTTCACCAAGTTTGGCGGACTGGAACGGTTCATCAACGGCCCGCTCGACCTGATCAGCATATCGTTTGTAGGCAAGTTCGGTAAGCGCCCCATGCACTTTTTCGGCACGCTGGGGTTCTTCTCCTTTCTGATAGGAATGGCCATTCTTGCATGGCTAACCGTCTCAAAAATTGTATATCAGGAATATGGGATAGCCGAAAGACCAATCTTCTTTTTCGGTATTTTGGCACTGATTGTTGGTACACAGTTGTTTCTGACGGGCTTTCTGGCTGAAATGATCAACAGAAACTCCAGTATCAGAAACAGCTATCTCATAGAAAAGGAAATATGAACCACCTCACTATCCCCTCATTCACACCGGAAGGGTTACTTCAGGCTGTCGTTGAAATACCGGCAGGTACCAACACCAAATACGAGTATAACCGCGAAGAATTGCGGTTCCAGCCCGACATGCGTGATGGCAAGGTGCGTAAGGTGAATTTCCTCTCCTACCCGGTCAACTATGGTTTTATCCCGTCGACCAGAATGGATAAAAGCCGGGGTGGTGATGGTGATCCGCTTGATGTACTGCTGCTGGCAGAACACGTTCCAACAGGCTCGGTCGTTCCTGTGGTACCCATCGGACTGCTCAGGCTCAGCGATCTGGGTGAACTGGATCACAAAGTACTGGCTGTTCCGGCTGACCCTGAGAAAAGAATCATTGATGCAACCAGCTGGAACAGCTTTCAGCGCGATTACAGCATCATCCGGCACATACTGGAACTGTTTTTTATGTATTACGACGGACTGGGCACCCTGACCGTTTTGGGCTGGGGCGATGAAAAAGAAGCTGTCGAAGAAGTTAAAAAGTGGAATCTTTTAAAATCCTGAAAACCTATTGTTTGTTACAGCGTTTTGTCTCAAGTAATAATCCGGATTAATGAACGCAACCATCGCCCTCACCAAACCTGACAATATCACCTTGAACTCGCTACCCCGCGCCGAGTATCGCTTCTTCCGTTCCATACAGGAGGCAGGCCATGACTGGGATAGTGCAGCACCTCCCGATGACATTTTCCTGCAGCGGCATTTTCTCTCTGCCATGGAAAAATACCCGCCGGTTGGTACCAGCTTCGGTTATCTGGTTTTCTATAGTCAGAGCAAACCTGCAGGAGTAGCACTTTGCCAGTTTAAATACTTCAAGGGCGACGATAATATTCAGGAACTGGATAATTCTGACGAAAAAGAAACCTGTTTTTTTAACGGATTGGCACGCTGGTTTAAGCGAAGAATAGCAGGTATGGCCTCTGCCGATATCCTGATTTGCGGAAACATACTGCTCACAGGCGAGCACGGCTGGCATTTCAACAATAAGTTCATTCAGGAGAAGGATGCCGCCCGGGCACTTGAAAATGCCCTCAACGATGTAGTAAAAATTATGGCAGGTGAAGGCATCAGAATACCGGTCATCCTGATAAAGGACGTGGCACCGGAACGCAAGTTTACAAGGAATAATTTTATCAAATCGGGCTTTACAGAATTTGATATCCAGCCCAACATGGTACTTGAATTACCATTCAAATCCTTCGATGAATACCTCGGTGCCATGTCAACCAAATACCGGACACGAACCAAAAGAGCATTCAAAAAATTCGAGGGAATTGAACGCCGGGAACTTTCACAGGAAGAAATTGGACGCGAGTTACCCGTTATCTACCGACTGTACAAGGACGTGGCAAGCAATGCGGGGTTCAATATGGTTGATCTGACCGATGATTATTTCACCGGGATGAAAACTGAATTTGGAGACTATTTCCAAATTTTCGGGTATTTTGCTGACGGAAAAATGGTGGCATTTTACTCCACCATCCAGAATCACCAGGAACTGGAGGCTCATTTCATTGGCTATGAAAAGTCATTGAATCATGAATACCAGCTATACCTGAATATCCTTTACGACATCATCAGACTGGGTATCGGGTCGGGAAGCGCCAGAATTATTTTCGCCAGAACTGCACTTGAAATAAAAAGTTCGGTGGGTGCTACAGCCCATCCACTCTGGAACTACCTGCGGCACCAGAACCAGTTTGCCAATCGTTTCACAGGAACAATTCTCGACTATCTCAAGCCCGTTGAGACATGGCTGCCGCGACATCCATTCAAGGAGAATGGTGCAGAAATCAGCGAATAACAGCAAATAACTCTACCTGCAGGCCACTTTGGCCTCTTACCCAGAATAAATACATGCCTGGCTCGGCTGTATCCATATGTACATCATACTGATTATCAGATACGACAGCGTTCTGAACCAAATGCCCGTTAGTATCGGTAATCCACCAGTCCCTCGCACCTGCAGTGAAAGTGACCTGGAAGTTGCCATTGTTCGGGTTAGGGGAAAGGGAAAGAACAGGCTGTTCAGGAATCCGGGTAAAAGAAGATGAACCCTCTATCCATACCGTGGCAACATTGGTACATACCGTAGTCTCGTCAAAGGAAATACATACCCTGTTCTGTATAACCTGCGATGAGTTCAGGAAACTATGCAACCTGACAGCATACAGGATATAACCGGTGGAATTATCAGAAAAATCCGGATCGGCATTAGGCAGGCGGATGCCATTGAAATACCATCTGACAAATCCTTGGTCTCGCAAGAGTTGATAGCCATGACTCGCATCAATAACGCGGAGCGTTGATGCATCAAACCTCGGATCCAGCGTGTCGCGAATCACCAGATTTTGAACCGTATCTGTTCCGTTATTCTCAAAACGAATGAGAAATACCACTTCGGCACCGACGGCAACCTCCGATGTGGAGAAGTAAGCACTCCCGATTACCTGCAGGTCATTCTGTGCTGCAAGCGGAAGTATTGTGATTCCGTGAAAAAAGAGAATCAGCCAGATTGCCAGTTTATTCATGCCCAACAGTTTTTCAGGGCTGTTCTGAAACCGTGATAAAATCGGATTTGAAAGTCCGAAGGTAATGTAATTTTATATTTCACCAATATTTAGGCGATATTATTCCACGTAAACGCCCTCCCCTATTCTCAACCGCATTAAATTTGCGGCGCGCATGAAAAATTACCTCGATCACGCCATTACGCTCACTTTACTGGCGCTGCTCATGTTGATCAGCCTCTCCTACCTGCCGGTTAATCTGTCACCCGGCGGGTTCACGATGCGCACCATGGATATTTTCTCCGATGTACGCGCAGATGCGGCCCTCCCCTTCGAACAAACAGAACAGGCGGGCGGGCCGAGTTATGACACAACTTACTACAGTACCTCCGATACCGTCGGATGGGCCAGCATGGATTCCTCGGCCAGAGCAATGGCTTACAGGGTTGATACTGCAGATTACGGCCGTATTATCGAAGATTACACTTACGGGCAGCATGGACTTGCCCGCTTTTTCAGTGGTATTGACTCGGTAAAGAATGGCAGATCCGTTCGTGTTGCATGGTATGGCGATTCTTTTGTGGAGGGGGATATCCTTATTGGCGACCTGCGCGATACCCTGCAGGCACTCTGGGGCGGGCGTGGAGTCGGCTTCGTGCCCGTCACTTCCGAAGTAGCACAATTCAGAAGAACAATAAAACATCAGTTCGGTGGCTGGAATACCTTCTCGATTGTCAAAAAAAACGTTCCGCGCCCACCTGTTGGCATCAATGGCTATGCCTGCCAGCCCTCCGGTATTGCCCGCCTCTCTTACGAAGGAACCTCCGGCTTTGCCCGAACACGCAACTGGACTGATGTTCGGTTGTTTTACTCTTCAGCCAGTGCGGCGACATTTACCTGGAAAATTAACGGCGATCCCGTAAGCGATGAGCTGCTGGATGGAGGCAACACAATAGTCAGGCAATGGAAATGGCCCGGTAACGGCGGTAGTGCAACAACCTTTTCTGCCAGCTTCCCTCAAACCGACAGCCTGCTGGTATATGGCGCAGCTCTTGAGGGTGGCCCTGGTTTTTATATCGACAATTTTTCTGTACGGGGAAACAGCGGAGGTGCCCTCTGCTTGCTCAAACCTGAAGTAACAAGAGCTTTTACCCGATTCCGGCCGTATGACCTGGTGGTTTTACAGGTAGGCCTTAATGCAGTGACTAACAACCTCAATAATATTACCTGGTACGAATCCGAACTCGACAAAACCGTCAGGCACCTCAAAAACTGTTTTCCTGGCGTACAGATCCTGATTATAAGCGTGGGCGACAGGGGCGGTAAAAACGGCGAAGAACTGGGTACCATGAAAAGTGTTTATGCCATCTCGGAAATGCAGCGTACCCTGGCACGCAGACACGGTGTGTTGTTCTTCGACATGTTCCACGGAATGGGCGGAACAAACTCGATAATCCGGATGGCAGCTCAAAGACCTCGTCTGGCAAATACTGACTACACACACCTCACACACGACGGTGGCAGGATAGTAGGACTGATGCTCGCTGATCTGTTTGTACGTGAAAGAATCCGCTGTTCACAGAAATAACGCCTTATGAGAAATATTCACTTTCCCGGCCCGCTGCAAATGCGTACTTTCTATGTGGTGGCTTTCCTGACAATCTTCATCGGCCAGTGCCATTCTCAGTTCAGACCCCCGCGTGTTGAAACAACTGATGCCGATACAGTCGGTTATACATTTATTTCCAGCGACAGCAATGCAATCAGCCTCTCGGGCACCCTGAACCCGTTTTTTGAGAAACTGATGGCCCAAAGAACCGGCGGAGGCAAAAAAATCAGTATTGTACACATAGGCGATTCCCATATTCTGGGCAATTTCCTGACCCACGAGGTCAGAAGCCGCCTGCAACGCGAATTCGGCGATGCAGGCCGCGGCTTTGTTTTCCCCTACAAACTGGCTGGCTCCAATGGCCCCAAAGATTATCTTATTGAAACAAACTGCCGCTGGACGACCTCCAACTGCCAGCGCAATCTGGCCGCAGAAACAAACTACGGGGTTTCCGGCTTCAAACTCGAAACAAACAGTTCAAACGGAGAACTAACCTTCAAACTGCGCGACACAGCCACTTCCGAAACAAAACTGTTTTCAAAATTTACCATTTTTCAGACAAAAGATCCGGAAAATTTTGAACTGGATGTAAAAGACGCATCCTCGACCCAGTCGGCTCACCTTTATCTGGAAGATGATTATTCCAGGTCTTTTTTCTTCGACAAACCCGTAGCCCAGGCTACCATCTCGGCCCGTAAAAGTGACGGTATACAGTCCAAACTCGTGATTGACGGCATCTCTATCGAAAATGAACTCAGCGGTGTAATCTACCATTCCATCGGAGTAAATGGCGCCAAATTCATGGATTTCGCACGCGCCAGATATTTCGCCCGACAGGTGGCCGCACTGGAACCGGACCTGATTATTTTTTCGTTTGGCACGAATGAAGGTCAGGGCAATACCCCGGCAGAGTACCTGCTGTTTACCATGAATACGCTCATCAACAAGGTAAAAGAACACTCACCGGCAGCACGGATTATGCTGACAACGCCAGCAGACTCTTACCTCCGGGGAACAGGCTTCAATCCCTTTCTGAGTGATGTAAGCAGGAACATAAGACAGTTCGCCAGTGAAAAAGGTTATGCTCTCTGGGATCTGTACCAGATTACCGGCGGAGAAAAATCGGCAGCGAACTGGAAATCAAACGGCCTGATGTCATCCGACTCGGTACATTACTCCAAAGCCGGATATGCCGTGCAAGGCAAACTGCTATACCAGTCCATCATCAAAGCGTACAATGCTTTTGTAGAATCAAAACAATGATCTTTACCCTCAAACCTCACGAACTGAGACTGCTCGAACATGTTGGCCGCTGCGCCGAAGAACTCGGGATACCCGCTTACGCAGTAGGCGGATACGTGCGCGACCGGCTGCTGGGAAGGCCGTCCAAAGATATTGATATTGTTTGTGTAGGCGATGGTATCCAGCTGGCCAATCAGGTGGCCAACGGAATATCTCCCCGTCCAAAAGTAGCTGTGTACAGCCGGTTTGGAACGGCAATGCTCCACTATGAAGATATTGAGGTGGAATTCGTGGGCGCAAGAAGGGAAAGCTACCAGTCGGACAGCCGAAAACCCGATGTCGAACTGGGTACCCTCGAGGATGATCAGAACAGACGCGATTTCACCATCAATGCCATGGCCATCAGTCTGCAGAAGGACTCATTCGGACAAATCGTGGATCCGTTCAACGGAATGAAACACCTCGAGGAACGCGTCGTAAAAACACCGCTCGATCCGGGAAAAACGTTCTCCGACGACCCGCTGCGAATGATGCGCGCCATTCGCTTCGCCACCCAGTTGGGCTTCTCTATTGACCCGGTCACTTTCAACGGAATCAAGGACTACAAAAATCGTATCAATATCATCTCCAAAGAACGAATCGCTACCGAACTGGAGAAAATTCTGAAAAGCCCGAAACCATCCACCGGATTCAATCTGCTGTTCGATGCGGGTCTGCTGCAAATTATTATGCCCGAAGTGGCAGCCCTGCAGGGAGTGGAAGACCGGCAGGGCCGCGCACACAAGGATAACTTTTACCATACACTGGAAGTGCTCGACAATGTATGCAGGAAGAGCAATAACGTGTGGCTCCGCTGGGCCGCCCTGCTGCACGATATCGGAAAACCACCCACCAAAAAATTTGACAGGGAATCTGGCTGGACCTTCCACGGGCACGAGTGGAAAGGAGCCAATATGGTGCCACCGCTGTTCAGAAACCTCAGGCTTCCGCTCGATCAAAAACTGGAATATGTAAAAAAACTGGTGCTGATGCACCTTCGACCAATTTCTCTCACCCGGGAAGAAGTAACCGATAGCGCCGTCCGGCGTCTTATCTTTGAAGCAGGTGAAGATCTCGACGACCTGATGATTCTCTGTGAATCAGATATCACTACCAAAAACCCGAAAAAAATGGCGCGTTATCTGGATGGCTACGAATACCTGAAAGAACGTATGTCGCTGGTTACCGAAGCCGACAGGCTCAGACTCTGGCAACCGCCCGTTACCGGAGAAATTATAATGCAGACCTTCAGGCTCAAACCGTCGAAAGAAGTAGGCATCATCAAAACGGCTGTGCGTGAAGCCATTCTCGACGGCGAAATACCCAATGAAATGACCGAAGCGCTTAACAGAATGATCGAGGAAGGAAGAAAACTGGGGCTGGAACCCATGGCCTGAAGTATGTCCGGGATTTTCTTGAACTAGTCAGTATGGTTGGCATCCTGATTGCGCTCCAGTATAAACTTGAAACGGTTGGGAAGCACCCGGAAACGGTCGCCCAGCCAACGCTCAAGCGTTATGGCGGCAAGCGCATAACCGGCAGAAACACCCGGAACGGGTATCAGGACAATTACCACAAACGGAAGCAGGCGGGGCATGTCCTTCAACTGCTTGAAAGCCTCATCCAGTTCTTCCTGCGTAGGCTGCCTGTCTGTTGGAATAAGGCGTAATTTACCCGTACCTTGACGGCCAAATACCTCCAGCATCTTGCGGGTGTCCTCTCCCTCCATCACGAGAGCCCAGAACATTCTGCGGGGAAGACGGATAAATTCTTTGAGTTTCATCGCCACAAAAGTACGGATATTCAACTTTTGCCATGCACCCTTTCGCACATATT
>JAJTFM010000119.1 GCA_021298575.1 Saprospiraceae bacterium
GACACAAAAGTAAACCAAAATGGCGTTTATACTGATTGATATCATCATTATTCGTCAGAAGTACCCCGTACTTTGCACCGTGATGCAACGCTGTTCCTTCACCCGATTATAACACGATAAATGAGATACGCCCTTGCCTTTGCCCTGATTCTGTACGCGCTGCAGGGAATTTCCCAGGATGCAAAAGAATTAGTCCGCCGGTCGGAAGATCGCCTGCGCGGCAACACCTCTGTTGCAGAAATGACCATCACCACCGTGCGCCCCAAATGGACGCGCAGTATGGAAATCAAATCGTGGTCGAAAGGGAAAGACCTGGCGATGATACTGATACAGGCGCCCGCGAAAGATCAGGGCGTAACCTATCTGAAACGAAAAAAGGAGGTGTGGAACTGGATACCATCCCTCGAGCGCAAGGTAAAACTGCCACCATCCATGATGAATCAGTCGTGGATGGGAACCGATTTTACCAATGATGATCTGGTGAAGGAATCGTCGGCAGCCGATGATTACACACACAAGCTGCTTGGCCAGGAAGACATCGGCTCCTTTCACTGCTACAAAATAGAGATGACCCCGACGGCGGGTGCCGCCGTGGTGTGGGAGAAGGTAATCGTATGGATAGACAAGAAAGACTACATACAGCTGAAAGGCGAATTTTACGGTGAGGGCAATCAGGTAGAAAATACCATGATATCATCCGACGTCAGGATGCTGGGAGGGCGTATGCTCCCCTCCCGCATCGAGATGATACCGGCGGAGAAACCCGGCCAGAAAACGGTCATCGTGTATAAATCGCTGATTTTCGACAAACCTGTTGATGATTCATTCTTCAGCGTGGAAAATATGACCAAAATCCGGTAAGCATGCTGTTCAGACTCGCGTGGCGCAACCTGTGGCGCAACAAGAACAGGACGTTCATTACCATGGCCAGCATCAGCAGCGCTGTATTGCTGTCGGTAACCCTTGTATCGCTGCAAAGGGGTATATTTGACAACCTGATTCGCAATGTTGTCAGTTTCTACACAGGATATGTACAGGTACACGGTAAAGGATACTGGAAAGATCAGACACTTGAAAATTGCCTGCCTCTGACTGACAGCCTGCTCCGGTCGGTACAGAATATCCCCGGGGTAGCCGGAGTGGCACCCCGACTGGAGGCTTTTTCGCTGGCCTCGTACGGGGAAGCGACAAAGGGATGTATGGTGGTAGGCATAGACCCGGAATCGGAAAACGGTGTTACACACCTTAAGGACAAACTGATTTCGGGCGATTACCTGGCCAGGGGCGGGAGCGGCCTTATGGTGGCTGAGGGACTTGCAAATACCATGGGTGTGCGCACTGGCGACACACTGGTTTTACTCGGACAGAGCATGTACGGCTCCACAGCAGCGGGCAAATTTGTCATAACCGGCATCCTTCGGTTCGGAGCTCCGGATCTCAATCAGCGACTGATCTATCTGGATATTGGTGTAGCCCGGCTGATGTTCGATACGGGGGAGGGCGTTACCTCGCTGGTGGTCAGTCCGGCCAATGAATCAGAATTCAGGGCGCTTGCCGCCAGGCTGCAATCATCCCTCACCGATGTTGCCGATGTGATGACATGGGAGGAAAAAATGCCGGATATCGTTCAGCATATCGAGACAGACACAGCGAGCATGTATATCATCTCGGGTGTGCTGTACCTGCTGATTTCATTCGGAATATTCTCCACCCTGCTCATGATGCTCGCAGAGCGAAGGAGAGAGTTCGGCATGCTGGTGGCCTTGGGCATGAAGCGAGGCATACTTGCGCGGCTTGCGGTCATAGAGTCTGTACTGGTAGCATTTTTGGGCGCAATTACCGGAATTCTGATCAGTTTTCCGGTAGTGTGGTACCTGGAGAAGCATCCGATAAAAGCCTGGGGCGCACTTAGGGAGACCTTTGAACGCCTTGGTTTTGAGGCGATATTCCCTACCGTTCTCCAGGCAGACATATTTATAAGTCAAACAGCCATTGTGCTGACGCTGGCTCTGATACTGGCGGTTTATCCGGCCTGGCATATCCTGCGTCTGAACACAGTACAGGCCATCAGAAGCTGAACCATTATGCTGATTTATCTTTCCTGGCGCAATATCTGGCGCAACAAGGTTCGAAGCGCCGTAATCATGAGCTCCATTGCACTGGGCATGGTGGCCGGGGTGTTTATCATCGCACTCTATTACGGCATGGGCAATAGCCGCCTGAAAATTGCCATTGAACACGAAGTTTCCCACATCCAGATACACCACCCCGATTTCAAGTCTGATTACAGGCCCGGTTTCAGTTTTCCCGCTGATGAAACCGAAGAGACACTGCGGAAAACTTCCGGGATAAAATCAAAATCGCTCAGAAGTGTAGCTTCAGGAATGATTGCGAATGCCGGCAGTGCAAATGGAGTAATGATACATGGTATAGACCCCCGGAGCGAAAATGATACCAGAGCCCTGGCAACATTTGTCAAGTCGGGCAGCTACCTTGACACCTCAGCATCAGGCCAGATACTCGTCAGTACCCGGCTGGCCGAAAAAATGAACCTGCGTACTGGTTCGAAGGTAGTACTGACTTTCACCGATTTGCAGGACAACATAGCTTCGGGAGCGTTCAGAGTGCGCGGCCTGTACCAAAGCGAGAATGCCCCGCTGGATGAAATGCACATTTTCATCCTTAAAAATGAGCTGGATACTCATCTGGGAATCAGCGGTCAGGCCCATGAGGCGGCAATATTGCTGCAAAACGATGAGCTTCTGGAGTCCACAGCTTCAGCACTTCAGACAGCCCTGCCCCGCTGCAAGGTGGAAACGTGGAAACAACTGAGTCCTGAAACCGACCTTGTCATATCATCACTGGATTCCTACAGCATGATATTCATTGTAATCATCCTGATGGCCCTGTCGTTTGGCATAGTGAATGCCATGCTGATGGCAGTTCTCGAGCGAGCGCGGGAGATTGGCATGCTGATGGCAATTGGCACCAGCAAACTCAGGCTGTTCACCATGATTCTGCTGGAAACGATTTTCCTGACAGTGGCAGGCGCTCCGATCGGTTTGTTTTCAGGGTGGCTGGTCATATTATGGTTTGGAAAGCACGGTATTGACTTCTCGGCCATGGCCGGAGAAACCATGAGCCGCTACGGGTACGCACAGATAATATACCCCGAATTACCTTTTCACAGCGTTATTTACACCATGATTCTTGTCATGTTTACAGCACTTTTTTCGGCAATTGTACCCGCTATGCGCGTACTCAGACTTAAACCGGCAGAAGCCATCAGACGATAACAGATATGGAAAAAGTTGTTCTCGACGCCCACAACGTCAGTAAAACCTATAACGAAGAATCGGCTGTGCCCGTTCAGGCAGTAAACAATGTACACCTCCACATCACAGAGGGTGAATTCACCGCACTGGTTGGTCCGTCGGGATCAGGGAAAACCACCCTGCTGAATCTGCTCGGCGGCCTCGACAGGCCCACCAGCGGACAGATTATAGTGGGCGGAGTGGATATTACCGGATTAAAGGAAAATGAACTGATCAACTTCCGATTGCACAATATTGGCTTTGTGTTTCAGTCGTTCAACCTGATTCCGGTGCTGACTGCCCGCGAAAACATCGAATTCATCATGTTGCTGCAGGGTGCTTCGAAGACTGACCGGGAGAAAAGAGTGAACGAACTGCTCAACGCAATCGGCATGCCGGACAAAGCGGATGCGCGTCCGGGTGAGCTCTCGGGAGGCCAGCAGCAGCGCGTGGCGGTGGCCAGAGCACTGGCATCGAAGCCCAAGTTCATTCTGGCCGATGAACCAACCGCCAACCTCGATTCTGCATCTGCCAACAACCTGCTCGACATGATGATACGCCTCAATCAGGAGGAGAACATCACCTTTCTGTTCTCCACCCACGATCAGCGGGTAATTGACCGTGCCAGGCGGGTAGTCAGGCTCGTTGACGGAAAAATATCGGAAGACTCACAATGAACGTACTCCGCTGCATATCACTTATAACCATCCTCACCTGTACATACGTACCCGCGCACGCACAGGAAGACACCACAACATGCAAACTGGAATTCAGGGGCTATATAAAAAATATGCAGACCCTTTCGTGGGTGGGACCACAGAAGCTGTCACAAACCGATGGTTTTCTGCACAACCGCCTGATTTTCAAGTATAAACCCGACAGCAACTGGACAATAAACGCTGAGGTCAGAAACCGGCTCTTTTACGGGGAAGGTTCACGCACGGGAGGTGCCTACTATGCAGACATACTGGACAAGGACAATGGTTTGTGGGACGGAGCCTTTGTCGGGAGAAACAATGCATTACTCTGGAGCACGATGATTGACCGGCTGTGGATTGACTATGCTCGCGCGGACTGGCGTATACGCGTGGGTCGTCAGCGCATCAACTGGGGTATTGCCACCACCTGGACGCCCAACGACCTGTTCAATGCCTGGAACTTCCTTGATTTTGATTACGAGGAACGGCCCGGCTCCGATGCCATTCTGATACAGAAGAGATTTAATGAAACAGTCACGATTGATGCCGCCGTGAGCGGCAGTAAACCCGACAGCAGTTATGTGGCGGCGGTTCGTGTTTCGTCCAACTGGAAAGAGTATGACCTGCAGTGGATAGCCGGCTTGTACAAAGGCAAATATACTGTCGGCACGGGATGGGCAGGGCCGCTAGGACAGTTCGGGTTCAAGGGCGAAATGGCCTGGTTCGGAGCCGATACCGGTTCAACATTCAGCGCCACCATGCAGATTGACAGACTGCTCCCCCATTCATGGTACATCAGTACCGGATTTCTGTATGCCGGTGGAGCCTCGGGCGACCTGTTACAGCCATCATCACTTGCGGCCGGCACACTGGCACCCGACCGGCTGATGCCCGTGAAATGGTCGGCCATCGTTACAGTTGTCAAGCCGGTAACACCGATACTAAATGCGACAGTGGCGCTGGTTTACTCACCCCGATTCAATCTTTTGATAGCCGTACCGGCGCTTGCATACAATATAAAAGAAGACTGGGATATAGACCTGACCGGGCAGATATTTATGCTGCAAACACCGGGCGACCGGTTCAGAGACCAGTATTTGTCAGTATTTTTGCGATTGCGACACAGCTTTTGACTACCATTTCCGGCTGTTTGAGAACAAACTGCCAATACCGGCAACAGAAATATATGCAGTATGAATGAGGGACATGACCGGAAACCAGCGAAGCAGCTCCCTCCTCCCGAAAAATGCAGCCACATTACTCAGAAAGAGATAATCGAACAGAAACTTGGCAGCAACCTGAGTCAGAAAAACCGTCCAGGGCAAGAAGCCTGTCAGAACTGCGATCAGAGATACGAAGATACTCATGCAAAACAGCAGTACAGCGAGCAGAACCAGTTTGATAGCGACGCCCGGGATAGCTGAATTCTTGCCACCCCATCTGATTCGCTGCCGGATAAAACTGCCCCAGTCTGGTTGTGGCAGTGTAATTACCACTGCGTCGCAAGCCGGGAGAAAGCGGGCTGCTCCGGGCCATCTTTCGTTCATTTTACGAAGCAGGAACATATCGTCGCCGGAGGGAATGTGATCATTACCCTCGTAGCCATTTACGGCCTCGAAGGCAGATTTCCGGTACGCCAGGTTGGCTCCATTACCCATCTGGTGCCATCCGGACTCGTAACCTGCCGCAGTAATACCCATCAGACCGATGAAATCGAGCGCCTGATAACGCTCAACCAGTGAATTCCCCCGGGAGCAGAGCACCGGACTGGCCAGAATTTGCAGCTCCTTGTTCCGGACAAACTGAGAGACCACCACATTCAGCCAGTCAGGAGGAACCACACAATCGGCATCCGTGGTAACGATGATATCGGCGCTGCTGGCAGCAACAGCCAGTTCCAGCGCCTTTTTCTTGTTGGGAAACATACTTCTTTCGGGAGGCAGATATTCTGAAAGGCGAATCAGGCGTTTAACCGACTGGCTGTGCTTCACAGTTGCGAACAAGTCTGAGACCAAGGCCGCAGTATCGTCAGTAGAAAAATCATCAACCACGACAATCTCCAGTTTATCATGGGGAAATGAGACATTCATGACCGAAAAAAGACAGTTTTCGATTACCTGAGCCTCATTTCTGGCCGAAACGACCACGGCAACACTTAAACCGGGGGGATAGATACGAAAAACAGTACGAAGACGAGCCCGTGCAAATCCAGCCTGATAAACCAGCATGACCACGGCGTAACAAACTGCAAGAAATGCCAGTACACATATCATTTGAAACATGAAACAAATTATTTTTTTTGACTACTTTTGCGGTCGAAATATCACCCAACACAGAAAAAAATGGAGCCTCAACGTCTGATTACAATCAAGGCATCCCTTCAGAAGAAGCGCATGCCCCTGTACGGGAAGATCATCCGTCTGACATGGCGCCTGCTGGTTGGCGGCATAATCGGCGTGGCGGTGTTATTTCTGATTATCAATTTCACGTCCATTCCTTCATTCAGAGAGCTGGAAGACCCCGCTTCGGCCCTTGCCAGCGAGGTACTGGCCGATAACAATGAAGTACTTGGCCGTTATTTTGTGGAAAACCGCGTACCGGTTTCCTACGAAAACCTCAATCCGCACCTTGTTTCTGCATTGATTTCCACAGAAGACGAGCGATTCAGGAAACACTGCGGCATAGATGCCAAGGCAGTTGCCAGAGTAATGGTCAGGACGATTCTTCTGGCGGACCAAAGTTCGGGAGGAGGTTCGACAATTACCCAGCAATTGGCAAAAATGTTATATTCCGACCGTGATTTTGAAGGATTAAACAGTTTTGAGCGTTTTTTCAAACTGGCTTACATGAAGTTGCGGGAATGGATTACAGCAGTGAAGCTGGAAAGAGCCTATACAAAGGAGGAAATCATCTCCATGTACCTGAATCAGTTCAACTTTATCAACAATGCCTACGGGGTACATGCGGCTTCGGAAGTATATTTTGGAAAAGACCAGTCGAAACTGAAAGTTCAGGAGGCAGCAATGCTGATAGGCATGTTGCAGAATCCGTCGCGCTACAATCCGAACCGTCATCCGGACCGGGCCATGCGCCGCAGGTGGGTGGTTCTTTCACAGATGCGTCATAACGGGGTATTGAAAGAGGCTCAGTACGACAGTCTGAAGCTTCTCCCGCTGGGTATAAATTTCAGGCCGGTTACATTTGTTGACGACAAGGCGCCTTACCTGTGTGATTTTCTGGAAAAACAGGTATCGCAAATACTTGAGCAACCTCAGGCGAGGCGGCCCGATGGCTCGAAGTACAATCTTTACCGCGATGGTATCAGGATTTACACCACTATTGATCCAGTTTACCAGCGTCATGCCGAGGAAGCGATGGTTGCTCAGATGAAGAAGACGCAGGCGCGTTTCTTTCAGGTATGGAAGGGTCGTGACCCGTGGAAGCACAAATCAGGAGACGCTACTGATGATGAAATGAGACTGCGGGAGGAATCGCTTTGGGGGCTGGTACGGAAAGACTCGCGTTTCGAAGCTCTTTGGCCCAAGTACATGGATCAGGTTTGCGCCGAAATCAAAAATGACTTTTCATTTGA
>JAJTFM010000120.1 GCA_021298575.1 Saprospiraceae bacterium
CAGGCGAGGAGCATGACACGTACGCCCAGCGTGTGGAGTTTGCGTACCAGAGGCACGAAGTCGCTGTCGGATGCGATGAGGACCACCACGTCGAACTGCTTGTGCAGCGTGAGTTCGAACGCTTCTAGAGCCATCCACACGTCAATGCCACGTTCCTGGCGGTAGCCCTGAATCGTGCGTACGGGCAGGTAGTGCGTGGTAACCCCTTCCATCATCAGGATATCGTCGAACAGACGATCGTAAAAAAGGCGGTTGCCTTCATTACTGGCTTCCTGAGCGGAGAGCCTGCCGCGGAAGTAGTGAGCATCTACAATCTGGCAGAGGTGTACATCCTTGTCTTCTTCAGCAGAGATCTTGTAGCGCACGAATTCGTGCAGACCAGCGATACTGATACGACTTCTGCGCTCGTGGTGATACGCATAGTAATTGGAAACATGTAGGAAATAATTCCCGTCGTAAAAGACCCCGATACGGGTCAGCTTGTTTTGTCCTTCAGACATTTACCGAGTAATTGATACAGTGTAAGAAAATAGTTTTCAAATTCAGCAGGCCTGTGACCTCAGACTTTCCGGTTCGTCAATTGTTACCTTGGAGGCGATTCAATTTGATTCTGGACTCACGTTCTCACTTAAAATGCAGCTTTCCGGATTAGTTTCATTGAAGTAAATTTCGGGGCTGGCTGTTTTCGAAAATGTTTGAAAATTTATGGGAATAACTCGTACGATATGTGATCACCAGGATTATCAGAGAGAAGGATTCAAACAAGGGACGAAGCAGAAGGTTCACTTTCGCTCCGTGATAAAACACACGGCTGTCAGGCTTCACTTTCCAGCCCACGCTCCAGTTCGTCCATCATGACAAAGTCTACCGCTTCGCTAAGCGTCGGTATCAGCGTCAGTATGGATTGCAGTCGCGAGATGTCAATAAGTTTGCTGACCATGGGTTGCAGCTGGCCGGCAATGACAAAACAGCCCTGATCTTTCCAGAGTCGGTGACCTGTCAAAATGGCACTAAGTCCACTGCTGTCAACGTATTTAACTTTTGAAAGATCGAGGATTAAATTGCGAATTCCTTCCTGATTCAGGAGGATGAGATCGCTTTTAAAAGCGGGTGCGTAGCTGGAATTGAGGTTTTCCTCTTCCAGTGTCAGCACTGCGTATTGTTCCTGTTTGTCTATGCTGTACTTCATAGAGTGTTGGTTTTCAGTATTTTATTGATGAAAGGGGCTTTTTTTGGTCTTTTGCGAGGGGCAAATGTACAGTATTGTCAGTGGTATTTCCAATAATGACAAATTGAAATATTTGACAATTCGTCAGTTTTTCAAGATGGCACTGTTTTTTCTGTAGAAGGGTTGCATGTATCTGATTAATGACGGTACATTTGGCCTTGCGAACTTTACTCCGCACATTTACGTTTAGTAAAGGTAACCCTTTTTCAACCACTCACCAATTTTTTTTCACGCAATGAACAAAAAATTCTCCCGGATAGTAAAAAATATCATTACGCAGAGCAGTGTGGAAGCACGCCGCCTGGGTCATGATTACGTGGGTGCCGAACACCTGCTGCTGGGTATTATCTCCGAGCGCGACAGTTTGCCTGTTCGTGTACTCGACTCGCTTCTGGTTGATTTGAACGATCTGAAAAAACGCGTCGAAAAGATTATACCCCGATACAGTGCCTATCCTCCTGCCGACAATCTGAACATCGGCGATTGTGCTGTGACCACCCAGACTCAGCGGGTGCTCAAAGCTACTTTCGTGGAGGCCAAGATGATGAAGAGTGAGGAGGTGCATCCCGAGCACCTCATGATGTCGCTCCTGAAGCACCCGGATACTGCTGCCACCCGTATTCTCAATGAGTTCGATGTGGATTACGATTCTTTCAAGAAGGAGCTGGAGTATGTGCGGTCTGAACAGGACCTCTCCCACCCGAACCTTTACTCGCAGGCTGAGGGCTCCGGCGATTACGAGGAAGATGAAGAGCGCAGTCGCGGCTTCCAGTCTGGCCAGAAGGCCAAGGACAAGAGCAAAACGCCTGTACTCGACAACTTCGGCCGCGACATCACCAAGCTGGCCGAGGAGGGCAAACTCGACCCGATTATCGGCCGCGAGCGCGAAATCGAGCGTGTCAGCCAGATCCTCAGTCGCAGGAAGAAGAACAACCCGATCCTGATTGGCGAGCCCGGCGTGGGTAAAACGGCCATCGTGGAAGGTCTTGCACTGCGTATCCAGCAGAAGAAAGTCAGCCGCACGCTGTTCAACAAGCGCCTTGTGATGCTCGATCTCGCTGCCCTGGTTGCGGGCACCAAGTATCGCGGTCAGTTTGAGGAGCGTATCAAGGCTATCATGACCGAGCTGGAGCGTCACCGCGATGTGATTCTCTTTATTGACGAGATACACACCATGGTGGGTGCCGGCGGGGCTACGGGCTCGCTCGACGCCTCCAATATCTTCAAGCCCGCCCTCGCACGCGGCGAACTCCAGTGCATCGGTGCTTCCACGCTCGACGAGTATCGTCAGTACATCGAGAAAGACGGCGCGCTCGACCGCCGTTTCCAGAAGGTGATGGTGGATCCGCCAACCCAGGATGAAACGGTGCATATCCTCCGCAACATCCAGCCCAAATACGAGGAGTTCCACAATGTGACGTACAGCGACGAGGCCATCGTTGCCTGTGTGAAGCTCAGCGACCGCTACATCACCGATCGTTTCCTGCCCGACAAGGCCATTGACGTGCTCGATGAGGTGGGAGCCCGCGTTCACCTGAAGAACATCGTGGTGCCCAAACACATCGAGGCACTCGAGAAACAGATCGAGGAGGTCAAGGAGCAAAAAAATCTCTCGGTCAAGAATCAGGACTACGAGATGGCTGCCAACCTGCGCGATCAGGAGAGCAAGCTGGCGCGCCAGCTCGAGTTCTCCAAGGCCGAGTGGGAAGACGAAAGCAAGGTGACCCGATATCCGGTAACGGAAGAGGATATCGCCGAGGTGGTGGCCATGATGACGGGCATCCCGGTCAGGAAAGTGGGCCAGAGCGAAAGCAGGAAGCTCGTCACCATGTCCGACGATATCCGCAAAATGGTGATTGGTCAGGACGAGGCCATTGCCAAAATTGCCAAAGCCATACAGCGCAACCGCGTGGGTCTCAAGGATCCGAAGAAGCCGGTGGGTTCCTTCATCTTCCTGGGCCCTACCGGCGTGGGCAAGACCGAGCTTGCGCGCTCGCTCTCGCGCTACCTGTTCGACACCGAGGATGCGCTCATCCGCATTGACATGTCGGAATACATGGAGAAATTCTCCGTGAGCAGGTTGATTGGCGCTCCTCCCGGGTACGTCGGCTACGAAGAGGGCGGACAACTCACCGAGAAGGTGCGCCGCAAGCCCTACGCCGTGGTGCTGCTCGACGAGATCGAAAAAGCGCACCCCGACGTGTTCAACATCCTGCTGCAGGTGCTCGACGACGGGCAGCTCACCGACGGTCTGGGTCGCAAGGTGGATTTCAAGAACACACTTATTATTATGACCTCCAACATTGGTGTTCGCCAGCTGAAGGACTTTGGTCAGGGAGTAGGATTTGCTACACAGGCCCGCCAGGAGGCTGCCGAAGACAACGCCAAGGTCGTCATCCAGAACGCGCTGAAGAAGACATTCTCTCCTGAATTCCTCAACCGTATTGACGACGTGGTGGTATTCAACTCACTCGGCAAGGAAGAGATATTCAGGATCATCGAGAACGCGCTGGGCAGTCTGATGACCCGTCTGGGTAATCTCAAGCTCAACCTGACACTCAATGACGCCGCCAAAGAGTTTGTTGCCTTGAAGGGCTACGATCCGCAGTACGGCGCTCGTCCGCTGCACCGTGCCATCCAGAAGTACGTAGAAGATCCGCTGGCCGAGTTCATCCTCAGCGAGAACCCGCCGGAAAATACCGGGCTGGTTGCCCAGCTGAACGAGGCAAAAGACGGGCTGATCATTTCTTTCGACGAACCTGTCAAGGAAAAGAAAAAAGGTAAAGCTGCCTCAACAGATTCTGACAAGAGCTAGTCTCGGTTAGGCCGAATAATTTTCATAACCGGTCATTATTTGTCCAGCGGGCAATTATTGACCGGTTTTTTTATTGGGGGGTTGATTATATTAACGGCGCAGCCGTTAACGTAGCTATCAGCCCACGGCTTCAGCCGTGGGAAACGCTTCCAGTATCGCACCCTGCAATCCTGAAGCCCGCGAGTACAACACTACCGTATCATGGTAATCCTGTAATCCGCTGGCATCATGGTTCAGACAATAGAGTGGCTGCGAAAAAAGCCAAAGCCGTAAACCGCACCTGATCTAATTTAGAAAATCTCAAGACAATCCAACGACTTGTCCAGCAGAATTTATCTTCAACTGAAATACGCATATTCCCTGATACAGGGCTTGCCAGAGCGTTTACCCTGCTCAATTGTTATGATGCCTTTGTAGATGTCCAGCATCCCATAGATTATCATACAGTTCATAATGTCGCATACGCAAGTTTATGAATTGCTTGCTATCTCAATTTTTTTCAGACGCACGCTAAACTGTTTTACTCCTCCACACGTTTGTATTTCCTGATTAACACCTCCACCATCTCTATGGCGAAAATCATGGCAGTCATCAATACCACACCGGACTCGTTTTTCGACGGTGGCAGGTATTATTCCCGGGAAAATGCGCTGATACGCGCTGAACAGGCCCTGAACGAAGGAGCCGATATGCTCGATATCGGAGGGGCGTCCTCCCGCCCGGGTGCGCAGGAGGTACCTGCCGATGAAGAACTCCGGCGGGTAATCCCGGCGGTGGAAGCCATACGCCAGCACTTCCCGCAAGCCGTCATATCCGTGGATACCTGGAGAGCCGTGGTGGCCCGCGAGGCTATCAGCGCCGGCGCGCATATCCTGAACGATATCAGCGCAGGATCTCTGGACGATAAATTGCTCGCTACCGCTGCTGAAATGAAGGTTCCATATGTCCTGATGCACATGCAGGGTACGCCCGCCACCATGCAGCAAAATCCGCACTACGACGATGTAGTGACCGAGGTGCTCGACTATTTCATCCGCAAGGTGGAATATCTGCACACCCTGGGTATTTATGACATCATCCTCGATCCCGGTTTCGGCTTCGGAAAAACGTTGGAACACAATTTCACCCTGCTTAAAAATATGCACGTGTTCAACAGGGTGCTGCAACTTCCCCTACTGGCCGGTCTCTCCAGAAAATCAATGATCTGCCGGACGCTGGGCGTAAAACCCGAACAGGCCCTGAACGGCACCACCGCACTCAACATGGTGGCCCTGCAACAAGGTGCTTCCTTCCTGCGCGTACACGACGTGCGCGAGGCAGTGGAGGTCAGAAAATTGTTTGAGGCGCTAGGGTAAGTTCTAATAACTCCAGTGTTCCGGGTTCGACTGTGCGAGTCTGTAACATCTGAATGCAGTTTTGGGAACGTCAAATATAGTACAACAGAATGCCAGTGTTACCTTGTCTAGCCATCTGGCATTCAGTACAACTTCCTTCACCACGTCCTTGCCATAAAACTCCATCATCGCCCTGAATTCATCGAGATGGCCGCGCATGATAATACGCTCTATGACAGCAGTCTTGTGCTTCTGCAAATCTATAGTCCGGACATCGGAATCCCAAAACAGCGACTGACGGAGTTTGAATGACATAGCGCACAATTTAGTTGGATGACAAAGGTAAAAGAATTCGCGACAAGTAGCAAACACAAGTATCGCCAACCTGGCTGCAGAATGCCCCAAAATATCATCATTACCCCCTGAACCACGGTATAAACCGCGGCACCCGCTTCTGGTAACCTTCGTACTCGGGATATTTACCGGCCGATATCTTTTCACTGAAGTCACTGCTGCCGAGGAACAGCAGTACCAGCAGCAGTCCGCCTGCCAGCGACCAGTTTACCCAGCGACCGGTAGCTGCCACGCTGAAAAGGTAGAAGCTGAGCCATATCGCCTGCTCCGAGGCGTAATTCGGGTGGCGAACTACCGACCACAGGCCTCTGTCGCAAAATCCGTGGGCGTACTCTCCCAGCGGCTCCCCCGCATTTTTGCGGCGGTATTTCTCCTGCTGGAAGTTATACTGCTGCTGGTCGGCGAGGGTCTCCGTGACGATGAATCCGAGCATGAGCGCCGCAGCGAGGTAGTCAAGCACTCCGAGTGGCTTGTCGGCGCCTTGCCAGGCCACAATGGTGGGAAGCGTAAAGAGCAGTATCAGCCCCTGCTGATACAGTGAAATGAAAAACAGGTTGAACGCACTCCACGCCAGTTTGTTCTGAAACATGGGTTGCTGACGCAATACCGCCCAGCGGTAGTCCTCCTCGCCCTGCCACGGTATCCAGCTGTAACCGCCCCTCCGGGCAAAATTGAACGTCAGACGCGCACCCCAGATGCTGGCAAGTGTCGCCATCAGTACCAGCCTCTCGTTGAAGTCACTGTGCACAGCAACCACCCATGTATATAATATAGGTACAATGCTCCAGAGTTTGTCCACCTGACTGTAGTTCTTCGTGATTTCACTCACAACGAAACAGGTAAGGCCCACGCCGAGCATCAGTTTCACCAGATAATGCAGGGTGTCGCGCTGCTCAACGGATAGCGGAGCATCGTAGTAAACGGCTATTACGGGGAGGGTAATCAGGGTGATGAGAAGAACAATGATGGTGCGGATCATAAGCAGAGAGATTTTTTATCTGATTACCGGCAGCGTGCAACGCAGTATATGTCCACGCCTGTCCGAGCAGGTTACTTCCAAAAACTGTATGCCGGTTGCCTGCCCGCTTCCGAGGGGCAGGACGTGTATTCCGGCCGGCAATTCGCCAATTTCCGATTCCTCAAGCAGGTTTCCCACCGCGGAGAAAATGCGCCAGCGCAGATCTCCCGGCTCCGGCATATTTACCCGCAGCCAGCCCGATTTGCCGGGTGTGCCAATCACGGTGGCATCAAGAAAAGGCCCCGATGCCGGATAGCTGACCCCCACCTGACACGACGAAGTAACCTCGGGGCACCATGATCTGTGCGCCAGCGTGCAGTCGAGTACATAAGGATTGGGCTTTCCATCCTGATAGGCTGCAATTTTCCAGGTTTTCTGAAGTTCTTCATCTCCGGCAGGATCCATGGCGTCCCACTGGCAGAGGGTCAGACGCTGTAATTCAAAAAAGTTCGGATCGGCCGTATTGGCCTGATTCCGATATACGGTGTAAAAGTAGAAAACAGAACGTGCGATTTCTCCTTTCGATGCCTCCCTGGGCTCAAATCCGTCGGCAGACGACTCTGCATAGTTGTCTATGCCTTGTGCAGGGATACTACTGAGGGTCTGGTTGTTCAGAAACCACTTCTGTGTCTGGTTGTCCGGTATTTCCCTGAAGGGCTTGTCGGCGCGCGCTTCATTCACCAGAATCCGTGTGGGGTAGAGGTGGTGCATGTCGCTGTGCGCATTGGTGCCCTGCGTGGCTCCCTTGGCAACCGGATAGGCATGCTCTGTGTTCATCCCGTTCGTACCGCCACCCTGATATATATACTGTGTAGGATCCTGTGCGGGATCC
>JAJTFM010000121.1 GCA_021298575.1 Saprospiraceae bacterium
CCACCTCAAGAATCAGTCCGGGTAATCCGCAGAAGCGTTCGGGGCCTCCGCTGTGCGGCAAATCGAGTGCGAACCATGCTGTGATATGCTGGTTTCTAATCGTGTCGGTCCAGGAGGCATTCATACAGAGGTGACCTGCCACTTCCTTGAGATCGTTGAGGATTTTCCACTCCTGACAGTGGAGAGAGTCTTCGATTACGTAAACGGTGCCGAGCTGTTCGATTTGATCGAGCATTGATGCTGTCTTGAAATTTCTCCGGATTGCATAGGCAGACCTTCTCCATGCATAAGATGATTCGTCGCCCTGGGCTGTTTCTTCGGAGTTACGGTAGAAACTCGTTTCCGGAGTTATGAACAGTTCGCCGTATTCCTTCCATTCCGACTGGCTGCCTCCCCACATATAAGCATCCCTTTCCTTTCTCTGCTGGCTGATGTAGTCCAGTGCGGCCATTTTTTTCGACCAGTTATGAGCAATCAGGTATCTGATTTTACCTTCGGGGTTGACAGGAGCATTTTGGGCTGCACTTTTGCCTGAGCAAAAAGAGAGTACTAGGATCGGGAGCAGCAGCAGTAATTTTTGCATGAAACAGGTTTGGAACTAATGAGTAATAGAAACGCAGGCAGGGCCTTCAGAGTACGCCGGGCTGATAATTTATCATTTCTGGCAGAGGTAATCAGTTTCTAAAGGGCCATTTTTGAATTTCCAGTAGCGATTCCAGCTTTTCTTTTGATCCTTTCAGTATTTTCGGAAAAAAATCAATGCCGGTATATTGTTCGGCCTGATCAACGGTACAGGCATAATCCGGAAGTTCTCCTGTGCCTTGTTCATTGGGCAGCACAAATGCTATGACCTGGCCCTGGTCGGGGGCGAGAATGACCTTGTAGAACGCGGCTGGTATTGTTACCCTGTTTTCGCCGATTTGTTTTCTGCCTTCGGACAGAACCGGACCTGTTACCACATAAATTTTTTTGAATTTCCGCGCCCAATCGCGGGTTTTTTCTTCCAGTTGACGCCAGATACCCATATTGAATGATCTGGCTTGCGGACTGATATTACTCATCAGGAAAGTTTCGTCAATAGCTCGATTGTCGAATCCCATGTCTGCTGCGGCGCAGAGATGGCCTTTATCGTATCCGCTTCCCGTATAATCACGCGGTGTTGCTGAGCCTGTACCTACATCAGGGTCGGGACGGAAAGTATTGGGGCGTTCAGCGTTGTTGTTGTCAAGTCTTTCTATATTCAGTTCATAAGCTACCCATTCAGCTTGTTCGTGTTCCTCATTGTAGGCCAGAGAGAACCAGTGGTGGTGAATAATTTCCCCTTCTGATTCCGGAAGGATGATATCGGGTACCCTGGCATTTCCGGACGACTGGATAACAGGCTTTGATTCGGGAGTATCCCGGTTTTTTTCGGGAGAGCCAAACATCTGGAAAAGCCAGAAGAGTAATCCGGCTATTCCGGCAAAAACACCTGATTTGAACAAAAAATCGCCATTCATAGTAAAAACGGGAGTTACGCTTCTTTACTGCTGGCGGGCCATCCAAGCATTCTGGATGTAATAATAGGCACGAAAAAGAAGGAAGCAGTGATAATACTGACAATCAGATCTGCTGCTTCGCTATCGAGTGATTTGGCCCAGTGCTGGTCGTGGTATAAGTGCGTGACGAGCGACAGCGACAGTTTTACTCCAAGCACACCGATGACAAGGAATGCGCTTTTTTCCAGGAAAGGGTATTTTTCCAGCAGTATGACAAACCATTGGGCTACGAAACGCATAGCCAGAATACCAATAAAGACACCTGTGCAAATCAGATAGATATTGTCTGTAAATGCTACTGCAGCGAAGACGTTGTCAAGAGAAAACGCCAGATCCATGATTTCCACAGCAATGACAGTTGCCCAGAATGGGCCGACCAGTCCGCGGGTGATACGGAAATACCATCGGTTATCCTTTTTCAGTACATCGTCGCTTTCGGTTACGGTTGACTCTCCCTTGAAGTAAGACCAGGTCAGATAAATCAGATAGAAGCCACCCAAAGGTTTGAGCCACCATATTTTGATGAGCCATGCTGCGAAGATGAGACAAAGGCCTCTGAAAACATAGGCTCCGATAATACCGTAGCGAAGTGCCACCTGGCGTTGTTCTTTCGGCAAATCGAGTACCATGGTAGCGAGTACCGCAGCGTTGTCAATAGAAAGCAGGCTTTCTATGAGAATCAGGTTGAATATAATGAGGGCAGACTTTTCCCAGTCGGTACCCAGTAATTGCTGGAGAAATTCGATCATGGCAAATTATTACGGTTATTAAAAGCTTGTTCAGGATTCTTTGCCACCGGCAAAGAATCCTGAACAAGCTCCAGGAACTTCTTGAAACAGATGGTTATTTCAAAAGTTGACCTGATGGGTGATTTGTGCGACTAACGGCTAGAAACAGACCACGAAAGTATAGTAATACTCGTCTGAAAAACAAGGTGCATTCTTATTGCTCAGCATCGCGGAGCATAGAGTCCGAGTCGCGGAGCAGCGTTTCGAGTTTTTGGCGAATCAGTTCCCTTCTGCGGGCCCTGTCGGCCTCCTCTGCCTGCATAATCTTTTCTTTTTTAGGGGAGGGCTTGCCGGGAGGAGGGGTTACTGCCGACTTTTCGAGTTTTTCGATGGCATCGAGCTCAGATTGCAGGGCCGATTTCCGCGCTTCCAGCTCGTCGAGACGCTGGATAATTTTACCGTCAACATGCTGCGTGTGTTGTCTGACAGTTTTATAGGTATCACCGAGTTGTTCGAGTGCTCGATCGTATTTGCCGGCATCAAATTTGGCTTTTTCCGATACAACTATCTCGGAAACAGACTCAACGACACCCCGAAGTTGTCCAAAAACCTTTCTGGATTGCTCCTGTTCTTCATCGGTGCCCCAGAAATAGTTGTAAACAAGAATGGCCGCCAATGCCATCAGTGCGACTTTAAAGAGAGAACGGAACATGATTCTTTAAATTAATTTAAAGTGTAAAGGTATATCATTATACGTAACTTCGCCACTTCTTTGGCAACAAACCGGTAGTCAGTCAGATATGTCACTTTTAGGCACAATAATTCGGAGGGGCGCCAAACTTGGCGCATTGGTTGATGCGCCGCGCCAGTCTCCGCTGGAGTTGCAGTCTCAGCAGTTGGTGGATTTGCTGAAAGAGGCCCGATATACGGCTTTCGGACTTGAATATAACTTTCAGGATATGATGATGGCTGACGATCCGGTACAGGCCTTCAAAAAAGCGGTTCCTGCCACCGATTATAATGGTATTTACGAGCGGTGGTGGTCGAAATCACATCTGGAAGATGCCCCCGATGTATGCTGGCCCGGAGTAACACCTTATTATGCACTGTCGAGTGGTACCAGTCAGGCGTCCTCAAAGTATATCCCTGTAACAGAGGATTTACTGAGAGGAATGAAGAAGGCAACGCGCAGATTATTTTTTGATCTGACCAATTTCGGGATACCTTCCAACAATTATACCCGTCAGGTCATGGTCATCGGCTCTACAACACAGTTACAGCGGCAGGGCAATCACTGGCAAGGTGATCTCTCGGGTATTCTCGGGTTGAATCGCCCGTTTGTCATGGAGCGCTTCTACCGGCCCGGCCGTCATATTTCCGATATTCCGGAGTGGGGCGAGCGTATTGAAAAAATTGCCGATGAGGCACCGGGCTGGGATGTGGCCATCGCCGTGAGTAATCCTATGTGGCTGCAACTGGTGCTGGAGCGTATTATAGAGAAGCACAAACTGAGTCACATACATGAAATATGGCCTAACTATTCGCTCACGCTGCATGGCGGAGTTATGCTTGCTCCCTACATACCCTCTATCAATGGTATGCTGGGCCGGGAGATGAAGTATGTGGACAATTACAATGCTTCCGAGGGTTTTTTTGCCTATCAGCAGTATCCGGGGAACCCTTCCATGAAACTTATAGCTGATTGCGGGATTTTCTTCGAATTTGTGCCCTTTGATGAGGATAATTTTGATGATAATGGCGATTTAAAGAGCGATCAGCCGCGTACGTTCCAGCTGGATGAAATCAGAGAAGGGGTGCACTATGCGCTTCTGATCAGTTCGGCAGCCGGCGCCTGGAGATACTTGCTGGGCGATACTATTCAGTTTACCAACGTTGAGAATACTGAACTGCGCATCACAGGTCGTACCAAGCATTTCCTGTCGGCCTGTGGAGAGCACGTCACAGTTGACAACCTGACGGCAGCGGTGAAAGCCGTTGATGAACAGTTGAATGCCGGAGTGGGAGAGTTTGCTGTATCGGCCGTTCGGGAAGGCTCTTACTGGGCGCATCACTGGTACGTGTCACTTGAAAACAAATCGGTTACCCCGGAAGAGTTTATCAGAGTGGCCGATGCAGAGTTGTGCCGCCTGAACGACGATTATGCCGTAGAGCGGCGATACGCTCTACGGGATGTGCGTGCCACTTTTTTACCGAATGAACTTTTTATTGACTGGCTGTCGAATCGGGGAAAGATGAATGGCCAGGCCAAAATACCCCGGGTTATGAAGGGTACTCAACTGGAAGATTTTGAGCACTTTATATCAAACCACCCGGCACATTGATTATATGTCAGAACTGTTTCAGGCCTTTGTAGCCAAATTTCCGCCTGTTTCCATGCCCATTACGCTTGGAGAAGACTCTCATCACGTTTTCGGTACGGAAAATGAACCCCTTACCGACAAACTGATCCACGCATTTATACTGCCGCTTGAGGAGGCTGATCCGGACGAATTTACAGAATATGTACCCTGTTTTGCCATAGACAATACAGAAACCTTTGTTGCCCTGGTATGGTGGAAGGCCGCACTGATGAACTATGAGTATGTACTGTCAACCTACACCCTGAAAGGCGAAATCATATCCAGAGAGGTAATTGCCAGGACAGCGGTTTACGACGACAAGGTTCATCGTTCGGTGGCGATGATTAATGAGGAGTACGAGATTACGATCGCAGAGGGCGACTCACCAGATGGCGACCAGTATTTCGATCCGACCAGTTCCAGGACGAAATTTATGGAAATACTGGTGAACGGTGTCATTGTTACGGGTTAGAGCCTGTTCAGGATTCTCTCGCCGAGTCAAAAACGGCTCATTTTTGGCCGGAATCAGTTCCACTTGAGGGTCATAACCATCCGGTCGAGATCCTCTCTGACGAATGAAGCTACCGGAGCAAGTGAGTCGGGGCGAGCCTCTGTATTGAAGTAGAGAGCCCCTCTGACGAAGTGCCGCACAGAATCGGTCAGGAAGAACTGATAAGTGGAGGCCGCGGGCCCTTCGACATTGAATACAACACCATACACCTTGTCTTCCGGGCGGTCCACCTGAAATTCCTCGATGTAGCTGGCTTTCACATTGTGTTTGTTGGTCATCTCGAAGGCATCCTTTACCAGTTCATCGAAGTCGGCCCTGGTTTTCACAGGATAGTAGCTGCAGTATATTCTGGCATTCAGTTGTTTAATATCTATGTTGAACCAGCAGTCGCTCTTGGCCTTCTCGTTAAAAAAGGTGGTATCGTGTTCGATGGTGGCGTAAACTGGCTGATCGAAAGTGAACTGGCAGTAACTCTCGTCGAAGGGTTTGTAAGCCTTTTCCGGATAGACGACCCTTGGATAAGCACGTTTTTTGGGTACGGGCGTGAAATCTTCGCATCCGGATGAAAGAATTGATATGAGGATGACTGTGATCAGGAAATTTGAATACCGCATTGTCGGGTTGTTTATTTCTGCAAAGGTCGGAAAAAACGCGATTACCGGAAATCACTGAAGAAATACGAAGCCAATTCCGAACGACCACCATAGTTTCCCGTGGTATTCCCATTCATTTCCAATTTCGCTGGCGTAATCTTTACCAATCATCAGGCCCAGGCTGTATTGTTCCAGTTGAATAACCAGACCGGTACTCCAGGTGAGTCCGGGGATCACCTCGGCATCTGTGGAGCGATCAACGGTTGTGGTGTTATTACCTGCATTGATAAAGGTTAGTCCGGCTGTTGCGGGCACAGTGACCGAGCATTTTCCTTCATTGAGTTGCAGGGTACATCCGACATAGCCGCCGAGTGTGACGTCTGTTGTAAGTCTGAATGTGTGTTTTTCACTATCCGCCCTGATTTTGAACGGCAACGTAATTTGTCCGCCGGTAAAACGGGTGTGTGTGCGGAGCCACCCCTGTTTAACGGATTCAGTGGCAGTTTTGGTATTCACCGTGGATGAGTCGGGCTGAGCCTGAACGGTACCTGAACCAAGGGTAACAAGGCTGGCTACGGAAAGTAACAGGGCGGAAATCTGCATGATTGAAAAGTTGGATGAAGTAGATTTCCTGCATAGGCTGGCGTCAGAACCGGAGTGTCGAATAAATTTATTAAACAGATACCGGATTTGTTCCGGTTTGCAATTCTAAATAAACGCTGTATGGTACTTATATTTTAAAGTGCCTGATTTTTAATTTTTTATCTGTCATCATGACGGAATATGACTGAAAAATCCTGTACAATACCCAATTTATCCGGCTATTATCCGGTACAGTGCCCTGTTTTTCATTCTTGAAAGGATTTTGATCTCAAGAAAATAAATATACAAATGATGGAATTATTTTGAACCGGTCGCTGTTATGGTATTTTATTTCACCCGATTCACAATTAAAAACAGAGATATCATGTCAAATGAAACAAACAGGAACATCTACAACCTGATTATTCTGGACGAAAGCGGCTCCATGGAGTCTATCAAATCATCTATTATCGGTGGATTTAATGAGCTGGTGCAAGGCACGAAAAAGATTCAGGAAGAATGCCCCGAACAGCAGCATCTGATATCCCTGATTTCGTTTAACAGTGGTGGTATCAAATACCTGCTGTGGAACGAGCCGGTAAGCAAACTGGAATATATAGACGAGCAGAAGTATAACCCGAACCTGCTGACTCCCCTGTATGATGCCATCGGTCAGGGTGTGTCGAGGCTGAAGGAGGTGCTGCCCTCACACACGCCCTGGAATGTGCTGGTAACGATTCTGACCGACGGAGAGGAGAACGCATCGCGTGAGTATTCCGGTCATAAAATCCGGGAAATCATTGAATCCCTGAAACCCAACGGCTGGACCTTCACCTATATTGGTGCAAACCACAATGTGGAGGCAGCTGCAGCAAATATGGCCATTCAAAATTTTATGGCCTTTGATGCTTCTGATCTGGGTGTGGATGTGTTGTTCAACATGGAAATAGGGGCTCGTTCCGCATTTAGCAAGCGGATCTCCAAAAATGTGAGAGTGGAAGATCTTAACAAGGATTATTACAAATCCAGTGAGGATTAAGAGCTTGTTCAGGATTCTCTGCCGGTGGCAAAAACAGGCTGATTTTTTGTCAGTTTTTGCATTTTTGAAGGCGCATAGCCGGAGCTACGTAACTGAAAAAAGGTGAAAA
>JAJTFM010000122.1 GCA_021298575.1 Saprospiraceae bacterium
GGTTCCGGCAAAACTGCCTATCATTGCGGTCAGGGACTCTCGGGTTCCGGTCATAGCGCGTGCGTTTTGTGTCTAAGCAACCCAAATGTACGCGCTTTTTCTTTTTAGGGCTCTAGGGTTCAGCAGGATCGTCCGGGAAAAACTTCACGAACTATTGTTAATCTGTTTTCATTTTCCATATCTCCACACCCATTTTTGACGAAATGAGTATAAATCAACAACTGACAGATTATATCTCGTTTTTCATAGCTGAAAAAGGCATTACAAATGTATTTCAGCTTTCAGGGGGCATGATTGCGCAATTAATTGATAAAATAGCCCAAAACAGCCAGACCAAAGTACATTCTCTGTTTCACGAACAGTCTTGTGCTTTTGCCGTTAGTGCTTATGGAAGAATCCATAAAACCCCGTCAATTGCATTTGCTACCAGCGGGCCCGGGGCTACCAACCTGCTGACCGGAATAGGGGACTGCTATTTTGATTCTGTTCCGGCCATATTTATTACCGGACAGGTAAATACACATGAACTCAAGGGAGGAAGAGCCGTAAGACAACTTGGATTTCAGGAAACAGACATCGTATCAATGGCAAAGCCAGTCACGAAATATGCTGTTCAGTTAGATGAGTATTCCGATTTTATTGAAATTTTTGAAAGAGCTTATCAAATTGCCGTGAGCGGGAGACCCGGACCGGTACTGCTCGATATCCCAATGAATGTACAAAGAGCCAACATAACTACGGGTATTTTTCTTGAACCTGACAGCTATTCCTGGCCAGAAATTGATATAAACGAAGTTGTTAGTGCCATCTCTGTCGCAAAAAAGCCGATAATTTGGGCCGGCAACGGTATTCACACTGGCAGCGCTGAAAATTTATTCGGGCGTTTTGTAGAATTAACCAAGATCCCTTTTGTCACATCACTGCATGCTATTGATATACTACCCGAGTCAGTATACAAAACAGGGATGATAGGAAGCTATGGCAACAGATGGGCCAATCTGTGCGTGAAGGAATGTGACTTGATTCTTTTTCTTGGAACGAGGATTGATATCAGGCAGACTGGTGCTAATCTGTCAATATTCAAAAATAAAAAGCTCATTCATGTGGATATTGAAGAAGGCGAGATGAACAACAGGCTGAACGTGGATATTTCCATACATTCCGGTGTTCACAATTTTTTGGCGAAATTTATTGATGAATGTAATCAGCATTTTGATTTCAGCGACTGGCTTCACGATATAGAAAATTTCAGACTCGCCCATCCCGTTGTAAAGGAATTGTCCGTTGGAAAGACAGAAATAAATCCACACAATTTCTTTAAGCTGTTATCGGAAACATCCCCTGGCAACAGGATATACACTGTTGATGTCGGTTCTCACCAGATGTGGTGTGCACAATCCTTAAAATTTCAGTCAGGTGACCGATTTCTGACATCGGGCGGCATGGGAGCCATGGGTTTTTCATTGCCTGCAGCGATTGGAGCTGCGGTTTCAACTGACAATCAGGTAGTTGTGATTGCAGGAGATGGCTCTTTCCAAATAAACCTTCAGGAGTTGCAGTACATCTCAAAAAACAACCTTAATATTAAAATAATTATCGTTAACAATAACAGTTTAGGCATGATCCGTCAGTTTCAGGACTCATACTTGGAAGGCCGATATTTTGGAACAAAGTGGGGTTATTCAACGCCGGATTTTTGTGCTGTTTCAGAAGCATACGGCATACCATCACGAATAATCAGGTCACAGGATGAAATATCTTCGGCGCTCGACTGGCTCTGTGCAGGTAATACACCCAAATTTCTTGAGGTTGAGATAAGTTCTGGTATTAACGTTTACCCAAAGATTGCATTTGGACAAACAATGGACAAAATGGAACCAGATTTCAAACCCAGGGATATGGAAGGTACCTGACAACTCTAAAATCATCCCGAATCTCATCCTCATGCAAAAACTTTCTATTGCAATCCCGACATACAACAGAAAAGATATTCTGGAGCAGCAACTTGACAGCGTAAGCAAAGCACTGCAGGGAACAAAATATAAATATCTTGTTCATGTGTTTATTATTGACAATTGCTCTGATTATCAACTGGATTACTTTACTGAAAAATATCCGGCGTTCCATTTTATCAGAAACGTCTGTAATATAGGCGCCAGCGGTAACGTAACTCGCTGCCTGGAGTATTGCCAGACTGAATGGTGCTGGGTTTTGGGTGATGATGATCGAATTGAAGACGATTGTATTGATACTATTTTTAACGCCATTGAATCAAATGAAAATTGTTGCCTGATTAACTTCAAATCAAATCTGTCTATGGGAGGAATGAACGATTCCGAAAAAAGAATCGTCGGGACGGCACAACTTATTCATCATCTTGACTATTCTAACCTGCTGTTTATATCTACCAATGTTGTTTGCGTCAAATATTTCAAAAAATATATGGAAATAATTTTTGACATGAATTATAATATGTTCCACTACCTGAATGCGCTGCCTCAGATACTCAGGCAGGAGAACACCTGGATTTATCGCTCCGAAAAATGTATTGTTGAAAACATGCCTCCCCGTAAAGGTACTGTTTCCTGGAGCAGAAATAAATTTTACGCGAGCGCAGCCTCATTTGCCGAACTATTCGACACTTATGAGGAAAGAAGGGACGCCTACAAGGCCATGACAAAAAGAACAGAAGAAATCAAGACTGAAAGTGCCCGGAATATCCTTTCAAAAGGGTCTGCGATGCAACTTGAGGATATGGACTTTTCAATCATGAAAATATTATATTCTATTAAATACAATGCAAAAACAAGACTGATAGAAGCAATCAAGCTTTATGTACTATCAAGGTGGTACAAGTAAAATTGCCAGATTGTTAACCAATCCTGTTATCACCCTGTAACTCCACAAAACAAAAAACTATCAACACTCATGGTTTCAGAACTCGACAATTATTTTTCCAATGGTTATCAGGGATTACACTGGCAGATGACCAGCTGCGAGAAGTTTGCCCTTCAGCATATCCTGAATCATATCAGGCCCGCTTTTGCCATAGAAATAGGAACCTACCAGGGAGGTTCACTTCAGGTATTGTCGAACTTCTGCGGGATTGTGGACTCCATTGATATTGTTCCGGAGGTAAGAAGCTCGCTTGAACACCGTTTCAATAATGTAAATTTTTATACCGGCAACTCATCAGAGTTGCTTCCGGGTTTGCTTGAAAAGCATAATTCTGCCCGTCAACCTGTTGAATTTATACTGATTGATGGAGATCACAGTACTCAGGGAGTACGCAATGACATCGAAGCAATACTGAGCGTGCCGCCCCAGAAGCAAATTACCATTTTAATGCATGACTCGTTTAATCCCGATTGTCGCGCCGGAATATTAAGTGCGGACTGGCAATCCTGCCCTTATGTACATGAAGTTGAAGTTGATTTTATACCCGGGGTTTATCACGAGTACGCCCGCGATACGGCGTCAGCGCGTACAATGTGGGGTGGCTTTGCCTGTGCAGTACTTAAACCTGAAAAGAGGACAGGAAGTCTGCTGATCAGTGAACGACAACGCGGACTCCATGAGTCTGTTTTGCGATCATCTGTTTATAAAGACATAATACCTCACATTATAAACCTGCCCGGAAACTTGATCAGGAAGTTCATAAATTTGAAAAAATGAGGATTGCTATTGCCCACTACAGCGCTGAAAATGACGTAAGTGGTGTAACCACCTGGCTGGTAGATTTGTGCAGATATCTGATTGGTTCCGGGCATACTGTTTATGTTCACCTGCACCATATCGGTAGTAATCCGGCGAAAGGGTCGATTATTCCCGTATTAAAGCGCCTTGGAATTCATATCTCGTCCACACGCTGTGAAACGACTCTGGGAGCAGATATTAATCATACCCTGGAGTTTCTGAATGAATGCAAGCCCGATGTGTTCCTGCCTCAGTGCAGGCACGCTCACTACTGTGCAGCAGCCATGGCAGGAAATAGTGGTCTTCCCTGGATTTTTGTTATGCACTCTGATGATACTGATTACTGGTGTGTCATTGATGAACTGGCTCCCTGGAGGAATAATGGAGTGACGGTTTGTGTGTCAAAATATATCAGGGCAAGGGCAGAGGAAAAATACCCGTATTCGTCTCCTTACATTATACCTTACGGAGTTAAAATCAATAATACAAGTACTTTCTACAGCCCGGTATTCAGGGTAGTTTACAGCGGACGCCTTGTCAACCATCAGAAACGGATAGGCGAGGTTGTGAAAACATTGATTATTGCCTGCCAGCGCTCCCCTGACATTGACGCAATTTTACTGGGTGACGGAGGCGAAAGAAAACACTGCGAAAAAATGGTACGACAGGCCGGGCTGCAGAAACGCATCCGGTTTCTGGGTCGGGTGGAGCCACCAGAAGTGCCTCGGATACTAAAAAGTTGTCACGCCATCTTGTTGATGTCTGACTTCGAAGGTTTACCTCTAGCACTGCTGGAAGCGATGTCTCAGGGAGTCGTCCCGGTAGTCCGCATGATTGACAGCGGAATATCCGAGTTGGTAATCCATGAACGCACTGGTCTGCTGGTGGATAACAATCCTGAAAATGCGGCAGATGCTATAGTACGACTCAGTAAAGACAAAGAGCTTTGGAATCGTTGTTCAGAAAACTCAAAATCGCTGGTAAAAAACAACTACAGTTCTGAGGCGTCTTTCAGGCTTCTCACTGATCTGATAGAGGCTTGCGGCACAAAATCGGATACAGAATTTCCCGTTACGATGACACCTGAATCCGTCAGTTTTGATATGAACAGTGAGGCACTGCATGTGCAGTACAGCAACCATCCGGGAAACAGAAAGAAATATCACCCTGCAGCATTGCTTGCTGCGGTATCGAGCAGGATTCTCAATTTTTTCCGGAATCAGGACATAGAAACCTCATAAAATAGAGTAAAATGAAGATTCTGTTTATCTCGCTGATGGAAGGCGATCCGTGGGGAGGAAGTGAGGAGCTTTGGTACAATGTCGCAAAATATGCCCTTGCAGAAGGGGTGACTGTACATTTTTCAAGCCTCAGGTGGGACAGAACCCCTGACAAACTTCAGGAGCTGATAAACAGCGGAGCAATACCCCACTTCAGAAAGTATCCAGGAATAGAAATCGCAAAGAAAATTTACCGACAACTGAAGAGTATATTTCCAATTGGCAACTGGAGTTTTGTTACGGATGATTTTGATCACATACTGATCAGTTTTGGTGGCCCCTACGATTTGCTGGACGAAAAAAAGTTACACAGCATACTGGCCGGAAAGAAGCTGAGTTATTCAATAATACAGCAGTTTAATTACGACAATTATTTTCTGGATGACAAAAACAGGGCACTCGTAAAAGCTTTTCTAACGATTGCGAAACATGTTTTTTTTGTTTCAGAGAGAAACCGGGAAAGCACGGAAAGAAACATCGTGACGAGACTGCACAACAGCGTGCTGGTTTCGAATCCAGCCAATATCCCGGACATATCCGAAGAAATACCCTTCCCCGGGAGCATTAAACCGACTTTTGCCTGCGTGGCGCGGCTGGATATAAAATTAAAGCATCAGGATCTGTTGATAAGTGCATTCAGCGGGCCTGAGTGGAAAGATCGCGATTTCAAACTCAATCTGTACGGGAAAGGAACCGGCGAGAATTATCTGAAGGAACTGATCAGTTTTTACAATCTGGAAGACAAGATTGAGATTAAGGGGCATGTGCCGGACATCAGGCAGGTATGGGCCGAAAACCACATCATGGTTCTTCCTTCATCTGCTGAAGGGTCTCCGTTATCCATCATTGAGGCGATGTATTGCTCCCGCCCCATCATAGCAAGCGATGTTGCAGGCAATACAGCGTTGTTTGATGAGAAAAGTGGCTTTATTATTAACGGAATCAATGTAAAAAGTATCGGAAAAGCACTGAATCGTGCCTGGGAAGAAAGAAACAACTGGGAAGAAATGGGACTGAACGCAAGTAAACACATTCGTTCTATACACGATCGTGACAGTCACAAGAAAATATTTTCAAAAATATCATTCCCCTGAAAGCGTAACAGCCCGAGTCATTCAAACTTCAGCAGTCAGTCATTTGGATACAAAAATCACACCCCCCATGAGCCCGATCAAGCTAAGTGTTATCATTTGTACACACAACCCCAGAAAAGACTATCTGGATCGTGCACTGGAGGCATTGCGGAATCAGACCTTGCCAATAGAGGAGTGGTGTCTCATACTGGTTGACAATGCTTCCGATACGCCGGTAGCATCGCAATGGGATCTTGGCTGGCATCCCAATTCCATACAATTGCATGAACCACGGCCTGGTGTAACATACGCCCGTCTGACAGGTATATCCGCTGCACAGTACCCCTGGATTGTTTTTGTGGACGACGATAACGTGCTGGCACCTGATTATCTCGAAAACGCTTGTGATGTTGCGGAAAAAATGCCTTTTTTAGGTGTTTTTTCGGGTAAAATATCCGGCGAATTTGAAAAGACCCCGCCTGAGTGGATGAAAGACGACATGGGAATCATCGCTGTACGCGATTTGCAGAAAGATATTTTTTCCAGTATCTACATATGGGATGCAGTTCCCGCAGGTGCAGGTATGGTCATTAAACGCCGTATTGCGAAAGCCTATCTGGAGCATTGCAATAATAGTCCAATAAGACAAATGTTGAATCGCGGTGAGGATACGGACATGGTATTCACAGCAATTGATATGGGATATGCCATTGGCCGGTTTACGAAACTGGAAATGAAACACCTGATTCCGGAAAGCAGACTCCGGAAGGAGTATATTTTGGGTCTGTGCGAGGGTAACGGCTATTCAGAGTATGTACTGAGTCAATTTTGGGATAATAAACAAATTGCACCCGTCCCCTGGCATTACGAAATTGCTCTTCAGCTGTACAGATTATTTTTTGAGTCATATCACGCCTTTCAAAAAGGCAACCGCAGAATCCGCGGGCGGCGACGGGCGAAACAAATGCTGAAAAAATCAGGATTACTGTAACAGCTGCTCTACAGGTTGCACTAAACTCAAATTCATTTCAGACTTGCCTCCCGCGTTCAGTATAGTCATCCCCTTGTACAACAAGGTCCACAGTATCGCAGACACGGTAGCCTCAGTACTGTCGCAGCAACTGTCTGATTTTGAATTGATTATTGTAGATGATGGTTCCACGGACGGCAGCGCACAAATGGTGGAGAGAATCCGGGATGACCGGATTCGTCTGATAAAGAAGGAAAATAGCGGTGTATCATCAGCCCGCAATACCGGTATCGGGCTGGCTACTGCCAGTCATATTGCTTTTCTGGATGCCGACGATCGCTGGCTTCCTTCTTTTCTGGAAGATATGCACCGTACCCGGGAAGATTTTGGCCTGCCGGAGGATTTTCGCGGATATATCCCCTCCTATTTCGATCAGGCCTTGCGGCATTTATTGTTCTGGACTTCAGCAGTTGTGGTAAAGAAAACGGCACTCCGGCAAACCGGGGGGTTCAATGAAAATATTAGCTTCGGGGAGGATCTGGATCTATGGTTCCGGCTGGCACTGGAACATCCAGCGGCATTCTGCAACAAACCGCTGGCCATTTACAACAAAGACGCCGAAAACCGGGCGATGCTGCGAAAACAGCCCTACCAGACAAACCTTGTTGCACACCTGGAAAAATTCAAACGGTTTGAGGATACCCATGCTGATTTCCGGAAATTCATAAATCTGTTCAGGTGCATACAACTTTATGAACTCTTCCACGCTCCGGATATTACGCCGGAATTAATCAGGAAATATCAGCTTTCGATTGAAAAGCAGGATCTTCCGCTGAAGTATAAGGTATTTCTGAGTATGCCGGTCTGGATGCAGTGTCAGATTCTGCGCGGGTGGCACGACGTATTTTCGGTGATGAAAACCAAACGGTGAGTTGGCACGTGTTCATTTTCAAAATTCAACAAGTCATTCAAAACTAAACGCCTCCGTTATGAACACACCCAAACTGACCATTTTCATTGGTTATGACCCCGTCGAAAGCATTGCTTTCCACACGCTCATACAATCTGTTACGCATTATGCCTCGCATCCTGTTTCCATTGTGCCGGTTAATATACGGAATTTAAAGGCACACTTTTACTGGGAACGCGACCCCAAACAGTCCAATGAATTCAGTTTTTCCAGGTTTTTGGTTCCACATCTGATGGATTACAACGGATGGGCTCTTTTTATGGACTGCGACATGATGTTCCGGGAAAATGTATTTAACCTCTTCGACGAAATCAAAGGACAGGAAGGAAAGGCAGTTTATGTGGTAAAACACGACTACGAGCCCGGGAAAGGGTTGAAGTATCTCAATACTGTGCAGTACGCTTATCCCAGAAAAAACTGGTCATCGTTTGTTTTGTGGGATTGCGGTCATCCATCCAACAGAAAAGTGACCAAAGAATGGGTAAATCAGGCTTCCGGTCTGGAGTTGCACCGATTCACATGGCTGGAAGACGCGGAAATCGGAGAACTGAACGTCAGATGGAACTGGCTGGTGGGAGATTACATAAACCCTCCTGCAAACGTGGCAAATGTCCACTGGACGCTGGGCGGACCGTATTTCAACGAGTACCGGGATGTTGACTTTCATCAGGAGTGGTTCGAAATGCGGGACAGAATGATGCACTGTGAACAAATTTCATAATGCTGCATCATCGAATTGGCACCAAAACAGTATCGAAGCGACCTAAACTTGCGCTTGTAGGAAATGCTCCGCCCGCATACGATTTGTCGGCACAAATAGAATCGTGTGATATCGTCATCAGATGTAATGAAGCCAAGACACTGGGCGTAAATACCGGAATCAGAACCGATATACTGTGTGTAAATAACTCGGGAGCCCCGGCAGATCGCTTTATCTCAAAGCAACTGCTCCGGAGGCACCCCAATTTTCCGGAACTCACTGAACTCTGGTTTGCAAGGCCCTATAAAGACTGCGTGGAATTAGCCCTGAAGATTGTGCACGCCAATGGTTTATCCGATGTGCCTGTTGTATATTTTTCAGCCGATATGAACGAACGGGCCCGTCAACAACTCAGTCTGCACAGTAAAATGGAAAACCAGCATCCGAGCACCGGTTTTCTGGCCTTTTGTTATATCCTCGAACAAGAAGAATTTAATGATTTCGACAAGTATCTGTTCGGGTTTACGTTCAATATGTGGTACGGGCATCCGGAGCAGGCGGAGATGAAGGTGATTGAATCATTTTGCAAAAATCGTCAGGACTTGTTTTTCGTACCGGCCGAGCCTCTCTGGAAACTGAAACGCAGGCTGAAAGGAGCTTATATCTATAATTTGGTGAAGAGAATACAGAACAAATTCAGTGTATTTTAATAATAAATGCAGCCCCTGGTCTCCATCATCGTTCCCTGTTACAATCAGGCAAATTATCTGTCCGAATGTTTGGACTCAGTCCGGGCACAATCATACAATCATTGGGAGTGTTTGATTGTAGACGATGGAAGTCCGGATAATACACCGGAGGTAGCCCGGCAATTTGAGAAACTGGATGGGCGATTCCGGTATATCGCAAAAGAAAATGGTGGATTACCGTCTGCCCGAAACTTTGGTATCATCCATGCTGCCGGCACATTTATTCTGCCTTTGGACGCCGACGACAGGATTCACCTGGATTATATAGCAGCCGCTCTCCGGGTATTTCAATCGAACGACCAGATTGCTGTTGTTTATTGTAAAGCGCGCCTGTTTGGCACCGTCAACCGGCGCTGGTATCTGCCTGCGTTTAGTTCGGAGCGACTATCGAAAGACAATATTGTATTTTGCTCGGCTGTTATCCGCAAAGATATGCTGGACCAGGTGGGTGGATACGATGAACGACTGATTTATGGAAAAGAGGACTGGGATTTGTGGATTGGTATTCACTCCGCAGGAGGACAGTTTCACAGAATAAACAAGGTTTTGTTTTTCTACCGTATAAAACAGCGATCCATGATTGCCGATTTCAGAAAGAACTATGAAAATAACTTTTATACACACTCCATTATTTTATCCAAACACCAGGCTTTTTTCACCGATGCGATGATAAAACGCATGTATGAACCGCTTTATGTCAGTTTATTCAACGATCTGGGACAAATTTTAATGCATATTTTTTACAGGATTTGTCGTTTTCTTTGATACCCTCCTCTTCAGAATACAGGCCATCATTTGCAGTCTGTACTGAATCTGGTAGCTGACCGGCAAGTGATTCTTTTTGAAAGAAGCCATTGTGTTGCTGCCATGCCGCCGGTACAGCAAGAGGGGTTGATCCAAAAAACAACAACGACCAATCAGCGTGGCGTTCAGGCCAATCCAGCTGTCGTGCATGGCGATATTGTCCGGAAATGGCAGCACATAGTCGAGTATTTTTCGGTTAAAAGCCATACAGCATCCCATGAACGAGTTGTTTATCCAGTTCCGGATAAAACCGGGCCCGGAACCGTTCATTCTGAAAAATGACGGGTGGAGCACATTTCTCTCCTCATCCACCACCGTCGCATCTGACAACACAAGATCATACTGCTCCAGCGCACCAAGCTGGGCGCGCATCTTGTCTTTCAGCCAGATATCATCCTGATCGGCCAGGAACACAATCTCTCCGCCGGCTTTCCTCAGAGCATTCTCAAAGTTACCCACCGCACCGCGTTTCCCGGAATTGGCAAGTACCACGATGCGCGGATCATTCCACGCCCTGATTTTTTTCAACGTATCATCTGTTGAACCATCGTCAGAAATAATCAGTTCGTCCGTCGGATTCAACTGGGCCAGTACAGACGAAATTTGCTCGTCTATAAACCTTGCCCCGTTGTAAGTTGCCATGCACACTGATATTTTTCTCATGGATATTGTCAATATTGCTTCTGATGCGCTCGTTTGGTGGCACAGTTGAAGATAACACAAAATTAGCCCTTTGAGCTGAAATAAAAAAACAGGCATCAGGGAAAACTGAATCTTCGATGCGTGAGCGCGATATTTCTTTTTCTGAATAAACCTGCTAATTTTGCGCGAATTGTCACTCAAATTTGCATGAAAAAACGCAAGCCAGTACCCGCAGTTTCCAAAGAGAAGACTCCCTCTGGTCCGCTCCTGCCGTTCTCTACCCCCGGCGCTCTGGCAGTGATGCTGCTCTTGGGCGTATTGATTTATTCCAACTCTTTCGACTGCTCTTTCCAGTTTGATGATCAAACGAACATTACCGAACAGCCGCTTATCCGGAATTTCTGGGACTTTCAGTCGTGGTGGAATATGCAGTCCACCAGACAGCTCGCCTTCGGTTCTTTTGCCCTGACTTATCTCTTCTTCGGTTATGATGTCTGGGGATGGCATCTGTTCAATCTGGTAATACACCTGGTGACAACCCTGGCGGTATGGCGTCTGGCGACACTGTTGTTCCGGACACCCGCGATACGAAATTTGCCCATTGCTACTCAGGCATCTTCACTGGCACTCGCTGCCGGGTTCCTTTTTGTATCGCATCCACTGGCTACTCAAAGCGTTACCTATATCGTGCAGCGCATCGCCTCACAGGCTGCCATGTTTTATCTGCTCTCGCTCGGGTTTTACATACAAGCCCGACTGGGTGATATCCGAAAGCCCGCCACATGGCTTGTTTATCTTGCAGCAGGATTAATGGGAATTTGCGCAATACTCACCAAGGAGAATGCCTACACCCTGCCCCTGGCCCTGATACTGGTTGAAATTTGTTTTTTTCAGTCGGAAAATGCCGGAAGGCTCATCACCGACAAGCGATTTTTAATTGCAGCCGCAGTGCTGTTATTGATATTCTTCCGTTTCGTAGCCGAGAATTCGACACAACTCAATTCCACTTTAACACTGGATCTTGGCGGAACACTCAATTCCAAAACTTACCTGCTGACCCAGTTTTCCGTTATCTGGAAATACATACAGCTGCTGTTCATCCCGTTGGGCCAAAGCCTCGATCACCCGATTCCGGTATCAGAAAGTATATTTCAGCCACGTACCTTCGTTGCATTTATCGGACTGGCTCTTCTTTTTGGTTCTGCGCTATATTTATTCAAACGAAACCGGCTGGTGTCATTTGGCATCCTGTGGTTTTTCGTCACCATGTCTGTTGAGTCGAGTTTTTTCCCGATTGCAGACGTGATTTTTGAGCACCGAACCTATCTGCCTTCATTCGGATTCTTTATCGCATTTTGCGCCGGTATTCTATATCCGGCATACCAAAAATACGGCAAGACTGCGCTGGCAATGCTGTTTGGACTGCTTGCAGTTTATTCGGTGCTTACGTATTCAAGAAACCGGGTATGGAAAACAGAAGAAACCTTGTGGTCCGATGCTATCAAAAAAGGCCCCACCGTACGTGCCCATAACAACCGCGGCGATTATTACTACCGGCAAAAAGAATATGACAAAGCAAGAGCAGATTTTCAGGCTGCTCTTAAACTTAATCCGGAATTTACCAGAGCGTACCGTAATCTGGGAAAAGTAGAACGCGACTGCGGCCGAATCGCACCCGCCATAGAAGCACTGACCCGTGCGATTGAGCTGTCGCCGAACAAGTCGGATGCGTATGTTGTGCGAGGAAATTTGTATCAACGTGCCGGCTCTCACGACAAAGCGCTTGCAGACGCTGAAAAGGCACTCAGCCTTGAAAAAAATGTGTCGGCCTATATTAATCTCTCGGCTGCACTGGACGCGCTGGGGAGATATGAAGAATCACTGACAGCTTCCGGACAGGCTCTGGCTCTATCCCCGGACAATGCAGAAGCATGGTATAATCGGGGAAACACCTTTCGTGTTATCAGCAAAACGGACAGTGCCCTTGTGTGTTTCAATCGTGCCATAGCAATCGACGCAACCAATTACTTCTATTTCAACAATCGTGCGCTCACAAGCATGATGCGTGGGGATATGAAGTCTGCAGTGGATGACTTTACACAAGCGCAGATTTTGGCGCCCGACAACCTCCTGGTACTTATGAATCGCTCCATTTGTTATTTGAATCTGAATAAATGGTCCGAAGCAATAGCAGATCTGGATAAAGTCCTGAAGAAAGATCCCAAGTACCCGGGTGCGCAACAAAACAGAGACTATGCAGTGCAAAAAATGGCAGGAAAATAATTTCGGAGCTACAGTGAAAACTGTCTGAAACCAAAAGGCTTTCTCAAGGTACAGAGATAAGAGCTTGTTCAGGATTCTCTGCCTGTGGCAAAAACAGGCTGATTTTTTGTCAGTTTTTGCATTTTTGAAGGCGCATAGCCGGAGCTACGTAACTGAAAAAAGGTGAAAAATGGCGAAAAATGAGACGTTTTTGACTCGGTGAGAGAATCCCTACAACACCTGCTCCGGAGACTCACCTGAAAAATATCAGGCAACTCACTTTTGGCGGCGACAATGCAGAAGCATACTGGAGCCCCGACAGCAAATGGCTTACTTTTCAGAGTAATTACAAGAAATGGGGCCTTGAGTGCGACCAGATATTCGCCATGAAAGTGAGTGAAGCCGCAGGCGACAGCACTTACAAGCCAAAGACAATCAGTACTTTAAACGGAAGAACGACCTGCTCGTTCTTTATGCCCGACGGTAAGCATATTCTGTACGCCAGCACCCATGAGGGCGGAGAATCCTGTCCGCATATGCCTGACCTGCGCGCAGGAGGCAAGTACCTGTGGCCAATTTTTGAAACTTACGACATCTACATCGCCGACCTGAAGGGTAATATCACCAAACAGCTCACTGATGCGCCGGGATACGACGCAGAAGCAGTTCTGAGCCCAAAAGGAGATAAAATTGTATTCACCAGCGACCGGTCGGGCGATCTGGAGCTCTGGATTATGGGCAACTTACCTTTGATCTGGGATACGATGGCGGCGCCTTTTTCAGTCCCGATGGCAAGAAACTGGTATTCCGCGCCAGCAGACCCAAAACTGCAGAAGAAATTACCGAATACAAAGACTACCTGAAACAGCATCTGGTGGCACCCACCAACATGGAAATCTATACCGTTAATATTGACGGCACTGATCTTCGTCAGATAACCAACCTTGGAAAAGCCAACTGGGCACCCTATTTCCATCCGAACGGTAAAAAAATCGTCTTCAGCAGTAACCACCACTCCAAGCGCGGGTACGACTTCCAGTTGTATATGATCAATGCAGATGGCAGCGGCAATCTGGAACAAATCACTACGGAAAGTATCTTCAACTCATTCCCGATGTTTTCGCCTGATGGCAAAAAACTGGCATTTTGCTCCAACCGCAACAACGGAGGCACCAGAGACACCAATGTTTTTGTGGCAGACTGGGTTGATTAGTGTGTTGGTTTCGCGCAGATGTTGCGTAGATTTTTTCTCGCAGATGTTACGCAGATTTTTCGCACAGATGTTACGCAGAATTACAGTCCAAACCAGGCGTGGTATCCACCTGAAATACTGTGCACCTGATCAGACCAGTAATTTCATTTGACACCGGGAGATTTATTAAATTTCTGTGTAACATCTGAGCAAACAATCTGTGTAACATCTGCGAGAAATACCATTTACCGGATTTTCCTGACCTTTGCCTGAAATGACAATTATGAACAGACTACTCATACTCCTTTCAGGTGTCCTGTGGCTGGCAGGATGCCAGACGTCACAGCCCGTTGTTTACACGCAGGACAGCATCGTCCCGGTTGAAAAGTCGCTGGTCTGGAAGATCTCCGGTAACGGTCTTAAAAATCCGAGCTACCTGTACGGCACTATTCACCTCATCCCCAAAGACGAGTATGAAATGCCCGAGACCATCAGGGAGGCCCTCGACCACTGCAAGCGGGTAACTTTCGAGATTGACATGAAAGAGTTGACCAGTCTGCGAACCCAGTTCAGTCTGATGACCAAGGCCTTCATGCCGGGAAACAAAACCCTCAAAGACCTTCTGCCTGCAGAGGATTACGCTTTTGTGAAGCAGAAAATGGCTGAAAAGGGCCTGGCTTCGGGTATGATGGAGCGTATGAAACCCATGTTTCTGAGTACCATGATGAGCGGCGATGAAGAGTCGGGCTCTTCAGGTGCCATGACATCAGTTGAAATGGAGTTGTACAAGAGTGCTCGAAGGCGCAAACTGGAAACCGCAGGACTGGAAACCACTGCCTACCAGATGGGGATTTTCGACAGCATTCCGTACCGCGACCAGGCAAAAATGCTGGTGGACGGCCTCAGAAGTATGGAAGTGGATACCGCTTCGGGTGGTCAGAGTGAGCTGGAAAAAATGCTTCAGATGTACCGCGAGCAGGATATAACTTCCATGCAGACAATGATTGCAGAGGAGGAAGGCATGGGTCAATATGAAAACTTGCTGCTCGGCAAACGAAACCGGAACTGGATTGCGCCCATGTCGCGCATGATGGAAGAAAAACCCACGATATTTGCAGTAGGCGCAGGCCATCTGGGCGGACCGGGCGGTGTTGTTGCTCTGCTGAGGCAACGCGGATACAGTGTCGAGCCGGCAACCAGTAAATAGATTCTAGCCCAGCCAGTATCCGACGAGTATAGCGACAAAACCAGCCTGATACCCTCTCCAGATATCCCGGGACTCGTGATCGGTATTCCGCATCGTGAGGTACCCGACCAGCCCTGCGATGATTATGGTAATTGCCAGTACAAGATTCATGCTCAGGCGTATCTGACCCGCAGACACTGCGTAGCCGGGCCAGGCGAATGCCAGAATCATAATCATGGCAATCAGGCTGCCCATACCCGTTGCATACATACTTACCTTGCTAAAGATATTGATAAAAAACGCCAGAAACAGAGCTATGCACGCCCCCAGCGTAAACTTTGCGTATAACTCAGGTACCATTCCCCCCATAAAGTTTTTGTACAGCCACAGATAAAACACCCCGCAAACGATATAGGGACCTATCCGCTCCTGTTTGTCGCGCATTTCCAGTGCCTTGATTAGCCCGAGCGGTTTCATCAGAACCACACCAAGTGCAGGAATCAGGAAACTGGTGCTGAAAACCGACAATAGCAGCAATACACTGCGCTGCTCGCCACCGAACGCAAACGGGTTGGCCGACATCATGAGCAGCAAAACATACGTAAGAACGAGGAGAGGATGAAAAGGCAGCAAATCTGAACGAATAAAAGGTATGAGCAAATGAACAAACAAGGGTCAAAAGTAAGACTATCGCTGAAACAGTTCCAGACTTTTCTCATCAGGCTCTATACGCATACCCCTTTGTTTGAGCAAACGCAGCAGACCCATACTTCCCCCCAGATGAGCCACACCCACGGCACAGAACAGGCTTTGGCCAGACGACAGTTCCTCAAACCGGACTGCCATTCCGGCATTTCTTTCATCCGAGAGAATTGACCTGTTTTCACGGAGCGATTTGCGGGCAATCCGGGCAAGTTCCTGGATATTTCCCGTAGCGTACATTTTCAGCATATTGTCTGTCTGGTGCTGCGCTCTACGGTGATATTTCAGAAAGCGGACCAGGCTGGTTACGTGAGATTTTACGGGAATCCTGCGTACAATATCAATCTGGCTGCTGTAACTTTCCATACCTGCCACCGTTTTACCCGCATTCATGGCAGTTTGCCACAGCATTTCATCGGGTGATGCTTCATAATCATGCTGCAGGTTACTTTTTATCAGAGCCGACCACACAACAAACGGGTGCTGGCCATTGAGTACCCCTGCGTGCGTACCCAGGCGCTTGTGCGCGAGAAACTCCAGTTGTTTCCAGGCGCCCCTTGGAAGCAGTTCCTTGAGTGTTTGCCCCTCCGGGAGTCGGATACCGGCATCGAATACGTCCATACCGATTTCCCCGAGATCAAATTCGCCCGCGTAGCAGTCGCACGAAAGGAGCCGTTCCACAGCAGGTTCAAACCAGATGAAGGCGCGGGAGTCGGGTGCATGTACCGTTCCGAACAGATACGATACCGGACCGTCCGGAGGAGTAATCCTCCAGAGAGGGGTTTGTTTTTTCTTTTTCATTACCGTATTCCCATACCGAGCAGCACGGCAATTGCAATAATCATAACTGCTGTAAGTTTTTGGACTGCTTCCAGCGTGATTTTTTTCATGAAACGGTTACCAATCCACGCACCGGCGAAAGCGCTGAGCGTAGCCGCGAGTAGTACATGCCACTGGTCCCACAAGTTTTCGCCGATGAAACGGTTGAAATAAACAGGTAGCCTGGTCAGGTCAACCATACAGGCAATTACCACCCCGGTGGCTATATAAGACTCTTTGGACAACCCGGCGTTTACCAGAAATGCCGACCGTAGTGCCCCCTGATGGCCACTGAGTCCACCGAAAAAACCGCTCAGAAGTCCGCCGGCAGTCAAAAACCGCCTGGTAAAATTGAGCGCTTTCAGTGCCGGGACAATCTCCATCAGTGCAAAGAAGATCATCACAATGGAAATGACAAAACCGAGCGGACTGACGTGATACAGCCCGTCGCCCATTTTGTAGGAAAACAGCGGCTTCAGCTGATCCAGATAGCCCAGCAGCAGTGCTCCGGCAAGACCACCCAGCACCGACGGAATACCGAATCGGAAAACCATTTCACGGGAGGCTTTGGTACCAAGCAGAGAGAGCTTGAAGATATTGTTGAGCAGATGAACAATGCCCGTTAGTGCCACAGCCACGGGCAGCGGGAAGAACAGTCCGAAAACAGGCATAAGTATAGTACCCAGGCCGAATCCGGAGATCAGCGTGAGCAGAGAAGCCAGACAGGCTACAACTGCGATGATCCAGATCATTCTTTATTCTTTACCGCTATCGCCCACAAAGTAGTCCTCGCGGTTTTTGAACAGGACATTGAAAGTAGTCATGCTGCCATAGCAGCGTGTGATGTACTGCTGGAGATTCACCTTGTCTTCGTCGTCGAGTTTTTTGTGTGCGTTAACCTGCTGTTCGAGTACGCGCAGGCGATCGCGCATCATGACGATTTTGTGGAAAAAAGTATCAATTGGTATTTCCTTGGGTTGTACACCATCTGCCTGAAGTACCATTTTCCCGTTTTTCCAGCGATCACCGAGTTCCACTTTTTCCAGACTCACGCCCGCCCATGCGCGCAGGACCTTCGCCAGAGACTGTTCAGCCTCGGAGAATGTCACAGGCTCTTCCGCCGGGATATGTTCAACAACAGTCCAGTTGGAGTATTCTTTCCCCACCATTTTCAGTCCGAACTGTGTGAAGCACACTTCATACGCTGCCACATGCAGCCTGATAATTACCCCGTCGCCAAAAGCAGGATGCTTGACACGGGAACCAACTCCCAGATAATTCATTGTCGGTATTTGTTTGATTCTGGTGCAAAGATAGTGCAAGACCCGGAAAAACAAGGGCCGCCCCGTCATTACGGAGCGGCCCTGTCCTCGTCATAATACTACTCTTTGTTATCGTCTACTCGTAATGAGTCAAATCCTCCATCAATCCACCTGTATCATCTTCAGCGTGGCGGCATCATCGCCGGCCTTCACCGTGTAGTACAGGATTCCTGTGGTGTTCAGCAGCGCGCGATCTACCGCAATGGCGTTGTAGCCCTTCGCGTAGTCGCCCTGCTGCGTGTAAATCAGTCGGCCACTCTCGTCCGTGATCGTCAGTACGGCTGTCGCCGCCTCCGGAAGGTGGAAGCCGATCACCGTGCGATTCACAAACGGG
>JAJTFM010000123.1 GCA_021298575.1 Saprospiraceae bacterium
ATCGTGTCTCTTTAGATATTCTTATTACTAAGAACATCTCTCTTTCTTTACTCAGGGTATCCTCTCCTCTTCCCTTACCTATTTTCTCGCTTCCTTCCTGTCAATGAACTCTTTTTTTTGGGCGTTCCCCCCGAAAGGGAGCGCAAAGATAGGACGACTATTTCCTAACCACCAAATGTTTTTTGATTTTTTTTCTGAGACAACCCCTCCGCCACACCAGACAGATTGAAGAAGTTGCTTCCTGATGAAATTAATACTTGTTATTGTGCCGGTATTCCCTTAATTTTGAAAAGCAACTTGTTGTTCATCAAAATAAAAAAAATAAAAATGTTTTCCCTGATTCGCCGCCCATCGCTCTTCGAGTTGTGTGAGAGTGTTATTCATCTTGTTTATCCGGAATTGTGCGTCGCGTGTAATCGCGAACTCCCTGCTTCCGATAACTGCTTCTGTTTGTCATGCAGTCTTAAATTAATACCCTTTCAGATGGATCGCCCGTCCGATAATGCTTTTACAGACCGGTTCTGGGGGCGTGTCCCTGTAGAATGGGGGGCGGCGGCCTATTATTTCAGCAGAAAAAGCCCTGTTCAGAAGGCATTACACCAGTTAAAGTACCGGAATAACCCTGATGTGGGGGTTAAAATGGGCAGATATCTGGCGATTAAACTGAAAAACAACCCGCTCGTCCCGCATTTTGACTTGATTATTCCGGTTCCGCTTCACCAGGCCCGTGAACGACTGAGGGGTTATAACCAGAGTGCGATGTTTGCCAGGGGCATTTCGGAAATCACGGATATTCCGGTTCGTACCGACTGTGTGAAAAGGGTTCTTGCTACTTCCTCTCAAACCAGAAAAAAAAGGATGGAGCGATTCAGTAATGTATCCGAGGTTTTTGCTGTCCTGAAGCCGGACGTTCTGAAAGGGAAAAGTATACTGCTGGTGGACGACGTGCTTACCACCGGCGCTACGCTGGAACTGTGCGCTGCAGTCCTTTCTCGGGTGGAAGGAGTACGAATAGGTATGGCTACCATCGCTATTGCTGACAAATGAAGCGTATTTTGCTCCGTCAGATATCTGACATATATATGTTGTCTGCTCTGCTGAATGAGCTGTTATCCGCTATAGCAGCTTCTCCCATGAATATTCACATCAGCCGTATAGCTTTTGAAATAAAAATTCCGGCCCGGGTGCTGAAGACTCTTTCGTCTTTGCACCTGGAGCCGGAAAATACCGGCGATATATGCGCCGGCGACTTCAAAACCTTAATTGCCAATATCTTGTGCCGGTATCCAACCATTCAAATATGGCAATTGAATGATGGTACCTGGTTCATTGAGTTCTAGTCAGTTAATTTTTCCGAGGCCTGATCCTGTTGAAACGGTATGGTCGCATCTCGATTCGGTTTCTATATCTGCGCCTGTGTATCGCTCGCAGGAACAACCCCAGTATTCATCAAATCCGCAGGTATTGCAGCTATTTCCGCTACATATCTGGTAGGATTGTCCGGCAACCCACAGTCCGTTGCTGTTTTCCTTCAGCGGAATCATGACCGTACATCCGTTTTCGGGATCTTCTGTGAGAGCTCCTTTCAGAAAAAGATGGGGCTTGCCATGTATTTCACCTATATATACAGATGCGACACTGTTGAGTTCGGGGGTTACCAATCGGGCGGACTGAGCAAGCACTTGCTCAGATACAAGCAGGTGCCAGCGATTCAGCAGATCGAGACGGGCTACCGCATCGGTTGCAGGGTCGAAAGGTTGCTGCTCCAGGGCGTCGGCCGGGTACAGCAATGCTATCACGACGATGATGAATAGTTGTTTCATTCAGTTACGCGGATAAAGGGTTACTTTTTTCAGATTTATCAGCCGGACGCTTTGTTCACACGACCCGCTGCCCTTCACGCAGGCACACGCAGGTGTGAGGGAACATTCCCTGCAATTGCCGGTACTGCTGCATGAAATAACCAGTTGATCGGTATAGAAAGTTCCGGCAGCGGTTTCTGCCAGCAGGATAGCCAGCGTGATAGCAGATTCGGGACGGCTGTTGTTCTGGCAGTATGCCATAAGGTAGCCAGACCGGGCAAAACGGATTAGCCGGACTGAATCAACGGATGAAATTCCGGGTATGCTTTCCCGGACAGATAACGCCAGCGCTTCAGGGGGAATCAGCATTTCGATGGTGTCAGTATTCTTCCTGAGGGCAACAACATCGGTTGCAGGATCGAATGTGATTGCCTGCTGGGCACCGGCGATCTGTCCGGAGAAAACAAATATAATGAAAACAAGGGTGTACTTCATGGTTGATGGGGTTATTGATCCGTTTATTCTGATGCTCCGTACAGCATGTCTTTCAGTCGGGAGCCCTGTACCTCCGGCATTCTGTAGGCACTGTTGAATTTTTCGAGAGTTTGTTCAATATCCGATTTCAACTGCCGGAATTCGTCGGGCAGGACTGATTCGCAGGTTTTTTCGTGCTCATAGCTGTCGGCTATCTTGGCGAACTTCTTGTAGTACTCGGCTCCCTGATTCACAAAATCGCTGTACCGGGTGATGAACATGACAACCCTGTCTATGGCGAACTGCAGGTTGGTTTCTGCTTTTACAAGCAGTCTGGTGTCGTTCTGTTGCGCGCTTCCGTTCGCCGTGCCTTGTTCTCCAAGTGCTTTGGCCACCATATTGTCGAGCAGACCATAAAGCCGCTCCCAGTCGTCGCTTTGCCTGCAACCCTCCAGGGTAATGGTATAGCCCACTTGCCTCGAACAATCGGAAAAAAGAGCCTCGCAGTCGCGGCGAAGTGTCAGGTTCGCATCGCGCAGATACCCGGTTTCGTAATAAATGACATTCAGGTCGTTGTGCATACGAACGGTGAAGTCCAGAATACAGGCTATTTTTTCCTGCGTTTCTTTTTTGTCCTTGTCCTCGGTGCCGCTCATCATCATGCCTGCAATGGAAAAAGCCGCCGACAGATACGGGTTGCTTCGCATCAGTTCGGGCATTGTGAAGTTGAATTTTTTCTTCATTTTGTCTTCCAGCAGGGTGCGTACTTCCTGAAAGGCAGGGTAGTGATGGGGATTGGATATCTTGAGCAAGTCTTGCTGTGCCTTCAGGCTGCTGAAATGGTGGTCCATACTGAGGATTTTCTCATACAGCATCTTGATGATTTCAATAGCCTTCCGGTAGCGCATTTTGGTGAATTTCAGCTGATACTCTGCTTCGGTTTCCCGGAGTTGCTCCTCCGTGCGCAGGCGCTCGCGCAAGAGCCCGAATCCCTCCTCGGCACTTGTTTCGGGACTGTCCAGTTCTGTATCAATCTGCCTGAGACGGGCGCGCATTTGAGTGCGCGCCGTCTCGTACTGCAGGCTCAGGGTAGCATTGTCGGTTTCCGAACGCAGAAGGAAATGCCCAATCCAGTTTTGCGTTGTGTCGTAAACCGATTTGTCCGGCGATGCCTGCAGGCAGATGCCTGAAATCAGAACCAGAACAACCGTTATCCATACGGGTGCGTTGTGTGGCAATGTTCTCATGGCGGTTGGTTTTGATATGATAGCGTGAAGAACTTTTACTTCTTTTTCTCGTCAATCATGAAGTGCAAACCCAGATTGATCTGTCCTGCGCCATACCCGATGGCTGTGATGTATTCCAGCTTTCGAGTTGCCGGACAGGCCACCAGGCGACCTTCCAGTACAAGCGACATATTGCGATATACCCGCGGGTTCAATCCGACACCGAGGAATCCGCCCAGCGGATTGCCTCTGCGGAACTCCGTGCCGCGGAGTGGTCGCTCCTGTTGTCCGCTTTGGGCATATCCCTGTGTGAACCTGCTGCGAACATCGGCGAAAATACCCAGTCCGCCATTCAGATACAACCAGGGGAACGGCCTGTATTCGGGGACAAAAGCCAGATATGCCTGATTGATTTCATATCGCCCGTTGTAATTCTCCAGATTTCCGACCGGATCGGGAACCTGATAGATGAAGAAGTGGGCAAATGAATTCAGTCCGGTTTCTGCTCCGATACAGAACTCTTTGGTCAGATGTTTGGTACATGACAGTGCAAACTGGTAGTTCGGTTCGTCGCGGTAACTGTTGAGGTCAACTGCCCGCGCATCGGCTACCACATCAATATAGCCCCAGGCAAGGCCGGTCTTGAACGACAGGTTGTACTGGGCATTTGCATCAAAGGCAAACAGGGAGATCAGCAGAACAAAATGGATGTTTTTCATGATGAACATATTGAAAGTGTGAATGATTTACTGCGGATTGAGCAGAAGCGGTATTTCTTTCTGACACCGCTGGGCTGGTGGCAGAGGCACGCCGATGGCATAACCAATTTCGGTGTAAACCTGTGCCACGCCTCCGGTATTGGGCGCACCGTTTATAGTACCCCAGCCACCTGGATTGTTGAGTGCGAGGTGCGATGAAACGGCCGACATTCTGTTTTGCTGGCTGCCGTCGAGACTTCCCCATATCCAGTTGGCCATGTAATCGGTGCAGCAGTGGGGTGCTGATGGAGAAGGTGAGCCGCCCGTGAGCACTCCTGTCAGATGGAAGCTGCTGTTGATTCGGGCGGTACTGTGCCAGCAGCGTCGTCCGCTGATACCCATAGAGGAGCCGCTCATGACAAAGCATGAAACCGGATCATTCGGGCGCAGGGTGATGTTGGCAGTTCCCTGACAGAGTGGTTTGCTGATGAGTGCACTCGCACACTCCTTGACATCGTTGTAGCGGAGCAGCATACTGTCCAGATCATCGGCAATGCGGCGGATCTGGTCTGCCAGCCCGTCTATCTGTCCGGTTTTAACTGAAATAATGGTTTCGGTTACCCCGGCGCCTATTTTCAGGATGTCGGTAATGATATTGAGTGGCACACCACCCTTGCACGTTGACCTTGCGATAGCGGAACCTGCTCCGAGAATACGCACGTCGGAAAGGTCATTCACATTTTCGCGGGTGACGAACGCCACTGCCCAGTCCTGGGTTTCCACCGAGGCGTCCTGCGGGAATATGCAACCCTGACCACCAGTGTTGGTACGGGCCTCTGCAGTGCTGTAATATCCATAGCTCAGCTTCACCGTTTTGGCGCAGTCACAGGCTTCAGGAAGTTCTTCGGTGGAAAGACACAGGAGGTGATAGCCAATACGGGCGCTGTTTTCAGAGAGGGTACCTTCGCCGATTGTCCAGGACTCCATGCGCAGTATTTTCCAGTATCTGCTGTTTGGCAGGTCCTTTGAAGATACCGCCTCTGTACCAGAAACTGGCTTCATTATAATGTGTAAAACTGGTATTTTCGATCCTGGGGCCGATAGAGTAGTTCATCGGCCCGTCGGTGTCGGGTGTGGCGACCGATATCTGGTTCATCACGAAATTGCACAGGCAGGGGCCCTCGGATGACCGGTTGACAAAGGCGCTCTTCACCAGGGTTTCCGGGTACTGCCCCTTCGTGGAGGCGGGAAGTACAGCGCCGTTCATGGCATAACGCTGAACAAAGGCGATTTTTTCATAAACTGACACACCCTCCACATTTTTCACATACCGGGAGAAGGGTATCTGTTGCCCTTCCACTGCTACATATTCAGACAGGGCACGGTAGAGTTTATTGGAAACAGCTACAGGGTCGCCTGCGCGCCAGGGGATAGTTTGAACAACACCGAGGGTGTAGGTGACGCCATTGGGCCCTGTAGCCTTGACATCGTATTGCTGTCCTGCGGGAAGGCCGGTTACAAGTACCCTGTTATTTTGCGGTGAAAGCGGACGCACATCAGAAGGATTGCTTTTGTTTACCAGTTTCACACCAGAAATGGCGCCCGGGGTAAACTCGAGGGCTGCCTGAATTCCGTCGGAGTAGAACATGACCGAACTGGAGGCAAGTGCAGGAATTCCGCTGGTGAGCTGGTATTCATCGAGCAGTTTCGGATCGGGAGTAATATATACGCCGGGTGCCGGATCGTCACCTTCGGTATCCTGGGCTTGGAGGGAGTTACACAGGGATGCGCTCAATACGAGCAGGAGCAGTATTATTTCTTTTTTCATGGGTTTGAAATTGAGTGATGGTTCATTTTTCCGGGGTTACTGCCAGCGTGCTTTTTTGTAGGGTGCGGGCGGAACAGAGATGTTTCCGCAGTTGATGGTGCCTCCGGAGACGGGGGCCTTGCCTGTCAGGTGAATAATTCCTGCCACTACCGGTGTAGCCTGTGAAGTGCCGCTCAGTGTGGCGTACTTTCCATTTTTATGTGTGGAATAGACATTGACACCGGTAGCTACCCAATCCACAACGGTGGTACCCCAGTTGGGGAAGGTCGCGCATGCGCCCACGCAGGTGGAAGCGCCCACCGTAACAACTCTTGTTCCGTTGATACATCCCGGACTGCACTGATTGGCCTTGCCGGTATTGTTGCCCGAGGCAATACAAACCCACGTGCCCGAGGCACCCAGATTGATGATAGCGTTTCGCAGTGCCAGGTTGTTGTTGGCGCAGTTGTTCACCGGATAAGTACCCAGACTGAGGTTGACCACATCTCCCTTGCCATCGTACTGAGCCACGTGGTTGAGTCCCTGGAGTACCGAACTCATGGATGCCATACCAGCGTTTGACAGCACTTTAACGGGAACCACTGGTGCTCCCGCAGATACACCAACTACTCCGATACTGTTGTTCTTTGCTGCAGCAATACCGGCAACGTGTGTCCCATGGCCATTGGCATCGTCGTACGTTTCGCCTGTGATGAATGATTTGGCGTACGGGAACAGGTCAATAACAGAAAGATCGGGGTGATCAACATCAATACCTGTATCCAGAATCCACAGCCAGCGTTCATCAGCACCCGTGTAGGTGGAAAATCCGCCGGCATTCTGAACCGCACAGGTGAGTGTCTGGCCCATTGACTCATACTCTCCCGGGAGCCCCTCTTCCGAAGGGATATCCATCTGGATCAGATAATCGGGTGTTACACTTTCCACATCCGGGTTCAGGAGGAGTTTTGCGACCTGATCCTCTTTCAGACTGGCGGTGAAGCCGACAATCACATCGGTGTAGTTGGCCAGTACGTCACTCTCGGCCACGCCACTACTCATACGCACCTGCGCGAGTTTGGCCAGATTAGCCTGGCGCGTTGCCTGGTTCAGGTTGTACGTTTCCTGTCTGCCGGTGGTGGTAACTTCCTGAAGAACAACAGGTTTGGCCGATGTTTCCTTCAGTACAACCACGTACTGGCCCGGAATGGGTGCCGCAGGTGAGTCCTGAGCACAAACTATTCCGGCAAGCATGATGATTAAAAGAAGCGTGTTAACGGTTTTCATGATTAATAAAATTGAAGCGTGTTTTGGCCTACTCTGTGCGCTTTTCGGCGTCCGCGTCCGTACTCTTTTGGATGGATTTTCCGGAATACTCCATTGTAAATGGTATTTTGGGTCCTTTTCAGGCAATACTTTCCCCGGCCCCGGCCGGCCTGCCCTGGTCACTTCTGACCTCAGACAGGCGGCACGGGGTTCATCATGGTTCTTGAAAGACTGAGAAATACTATCGGGGAAAGGAAATTATGAAGCGTCGGGCTTGAAGTACACCATCCAGGAATCGAGCGACTGAGCCATCAGATGGCGGCCGCTTTCTATCCGGATGAACCTGCCGAATACACCCGGCTGAATATGCAGCGGGGCGTCCAGATGAAACCAGACCGAAAACATATCGGGTCTGATTTGTCCGGGAAGATGACCATTTAACGGGAAAGAGGCCAGTATGGCGCCGCTTTCAAGCAGGGTGATACAGGACAATACAGCGTGTTTTGGCCATGCTGGTCCTCCAGTCCCGCGGGTTTGATCGGTGGTTGTCTTCAGCAGGTTGTGCGTGGGGTCCAGCTGGTACCGCTCGCCATAGTCGTCGCGGATTTTGGTCCATCTGACTGTTGCCGGCGGTGGCTGGTATATATTGATCTCGGGTTTGACTCTGATGTCTATCATGGTTGTGTTGGTTGTCGGTGACAAAAGTGCGGAGATGTGCTCCAATCAAGTTGCGACAGTTGCGCAGGTTTTTAGTGGTAAATTTCGTTTTCGAAAACGGCTTTTCAGGGTTTAAAAAATTGAAAATCAGTCGTTTGTGATTCGTTTGAATGTTCGCACCCGACTGATTTTATTCGTGGCTGAATTTATCCGCCCATCACGTCCACGCCTATAATGGTGCCGGCGCGCATTTCAATCTGTGTGTAAAACTGTTTCATGCTGTTTCAATTTAAATGGTGAAGCGTGTTTGAATGACAATGCAAAGATGAGGGCATCGGAAATGGTGTACCGCGACACTACCCGGTGGAATAATATCTGAATGTGTCTTGTTATATCCATATATATTTTTATAATAAATTGATTTTCAATTCTTTGGCTCAATTTGATTCCTGTGAGCTGTTCGCAAATGTGTAGTTGTGGCGCTGAATTTTGTCGCGAATCTGGCTTGTTGTCTGGAATTTTTGCCGCTGAGTGTACGTATTATCGGATACAGCCGAGTGGTGGCATGAGCGATTTTGGGCTGTTTTTTGCAAATTTTAGCTATAAAAGAGGTGTTTCAGAATTATTCAGTTGTTTGGCAAGAAATATTTCAGTGGAATTTCTCTCTGAAAGTGTAATAAAATGGCAATTCTGCCGGCCGGACTTTTGTGTCATTATTATGGTTTAAATCATTTCATCATTGGAAACCATTGTTATGATCAAGGAATTGACTGAACTGGTAACGCTTGCAGAGCAATCGTTACCCGAGGCGGAGGAGCTGCTCCGTTTCTATTCCCGCGGAAACCGCGATGTGGAAAAACTGTATTATGCCATTCAATCTGCCAGTTATCGCACGGAAGCAGATGCCATTCAGCGGATTGGCATTGGTGAGCGTACAAAATTCAGGCAGGTAGCCAGGGAGCTGCTCAGGTGTCTGGAGCTGATGGCACTGCATCTGGATTCAGAGCGGCAGCTGTCTGATCCGCTGAATGGAAGTCGCCTGCGCGGGCTCCGGCTCACGGCCATCGCCAAATCGCTGTCGCCACTGGCTTGCAAGCATGCTGCCAGAAAAACGGCTGAGGAGCTGCTGAAGCTCGGACAGGACTACGGTCGGCCCGAATTTGTGGTGGAGGCATCGAGAGTTCTGATGGATTATGTCTCGGTGGCCGGCGACGATCTGAAGACGTACGACAAGTATCTGGAGCTGTATGAACAGTACAGCGAGTGGCGTCTGGTAGAGGAAAAGGCTGTAATCTGCTTTGACCGCATCAAATTGCCATCCATTAAGCGGAAAACGATGCAGAAGGAGCTGGCCGGACAGGCGCAGAGTTACCTGAATGACCTGGAAGTGTATGCGGGGGTGATCAATTCGCACAATTTCCATGTATCCTACTACTCGCTCCTTTCATACCGGCACACGATGGAAGGCAGGTATCATGAGGCGTCTGCTGTACATGAGGCAGCCATAAGGTACTTCAGCGATCGGCCTTACCCATGCAATCAGGCACTGAATATTTTCCACTATCTGGAAATCATGAACTGTTTTTATCTGGGAAGTTACTCGCGTGGAAACCGTTTTTTTTCCAGGGCGCTCGATCTGGCAAGTCCGGGCACCTACAACTGGTTCAGCACGCTGGAACTCGGTTTTTACCTGAAAATGTATCAGGGGGAGTACCGTCAGGCTGCCGAGATATTCCAGATTGCTGTGAAAAACAGAAAAATGGCGGTTTTGCGGGAGGCGCAACGCGAAACATGGCATATCCTGGGCGCCTATTTATTTATTGTTCAACAGTTAACCGGAAAACAAATACCCGAAGAAATGGCTCCTAAAATCAAGAGTACCCGATTCAGAAATGATATCCGCGATTTTTCACAAGACAAGCAGGGTATGAACGTGGCTATTCTGGCTGCCGAAGTACTGCTTGAGTATGTGGAAGGCAAATTTGACAGTCTGTGGGATCGTATTGCCGCTCTGGAAAAATATCGGGAGCGCTATCTGCGCAATAGCGGCGAAACGCATCGCTCCCAGTTGTTTATCAAAATTCTGGTCATTTTGTCAAAATACAATTACGACAGCGAGAAATTTCCGGAGAAGGTGAGACCCTATCTGGAGGAACTCCGGAAGGCGCCCCTGCAGTTGTCCAATCAGTCGCACGAGCTGGAAATTATACCTTACGAGGCACTGGTTCGGTTACTGACGGATTCCATGCGCTCGAGGCGTACGCGCGTACCCGCAGGGAAAGACGATCGGCTTCCCGGATTCCGGGGGTGAACCAAAGCAGAAGTACCCTTGTTTATAGTCGCAATTGTTCTCTTTCAGGCGCTGGAGCTCTTGATACAGTTTAATGACCTGTTATTTACATTTTCAGGCATCATTGCTTCGCGCTAACTGAGTATCTTTGCGGAATCATTCTAAACAACAAACCTATGGAGCCTGTAGCTGCTAAAATGCCGGTGATGTTATATACCGAACAGACGCCCAATCCGGAAACGCTGAAATACGTGGCAAACTGTCTGATTTATCGCGGTATTGCCGATTTCAGGGAAAAGGAGATGGCGGAACAATGGAGTCCGATGGCCAACAGCCTGATGGAACTCCCATACGTGAAAAGTGTCTATCTTAACAATAACTTCGTCACGATCACGAAGGAAATGAACTACGAGTGGAACGATATCATGCTCAGGCTTAAATCGTTCATCAAGGAGTTTGTAGAAAGTGGCGGTGTCGTTGTAAAAGAAGGCTTTTCCGAGTACATGGAGAAAATTGCGGCTGAAAACAACGCGGCACAATTTTCAGGTGAAAACGGAGATATTGCCCGTCGGGTGAAGGATCTGATTGATATGTATGTAAAGCCTGCCGTGGAAAGCGACGGAGGGAATATTGAATTCAAATCTTTCGAAAACGGGGTGGTGAATGTGATCATGCAGGGCTCCTGCAGTGGTTGTCCTTCTTCCACGGTTACGCTCAAGGCCGGTATCGAGGGTATGCTCAAACGCATGATTCCCGAGGTGCGCGAGGTGGTTCAGGAAATGGAGTGATATCCATTCCGCCGTTATTTATACAGGCCTTGCTGCTGTTTGTCAGTTGCAAGGCCTGTTTTGTTTAGAGCTTGTTCAGGATTCTCTGCCGTTGGCAAAAACAGGCAGATTTTTTGTCAGTTTTTGCGTTTTTGAAGGTGCATAGCCGGTTCTACGTAACTGAAAAAAGGTGAAAAATGGCGAAAAATGAGCCGTTTTTGACTCGGTTAGAGAATCCTGAACAAGCTCTTACCGTTCCGGAAGTGCATAAGCCACGTACTTGTTCCCCTTGGGGGCTCCCAGTTTGGTACCGCCGCAGGCCAGTACGATAAATTGCCTGCCATTGATTTCATAGGTGGCCGGTGTGGCAAACGATGCGGCCGGCAGATCGGTTTCCCAGAGCAAACGGCCATTTTTCTTGTCAAAAGCCCTGAATTTACCGTCTTTGGTGGCAGCAATAAACAGCAGTCCGTTCCGTGTTACCACAGGTCCGCCGTAGTTTTCTGTCCCGGTATTACGGATACCCATTTTCTTCAACTGCGGATCCTCCCCCAGCACGATGCGCCACAGGTGTTCTCCTGTGTTCAGATCTATAGCCGTCATGCTGCCATAAGGCGGAGAAAACGCCGGCAAGCCGTTGGCATCGAGAAATTTGTTATACCCCGTACTCACAAATGGCACCTGGTCTTTCCGGATTTCCTGCACAGGCTGGTTTGTACTCCCGGTATTGTCTGTTTCTTCTTCGAACAGAAAACGGAGAAGTGCCTCTTTTTCTGCTTCAGGCAGGCTGATTCCCGGCATCATACCCTTGCCGCTGGCAATGAGTCCGCTCACTTTATTTTTGTCGAGCCGGTTCTTCAGGCCAGTCAGGGCCGGAAAACCGCTGGCCGGATTGCCCTGCCTGCCGCTTCCGTGGCAGGATGCACACCGGGTTGAGTATATTCTTTCTCCCGGACTGAGTGCCTGAAGTGCCTGTGCGCCGGGTACTTCCACCATCTGCATGACCCAGGCCATTTCATTGGCATTCACATACAGTATGCCTGTTTCGGGATCTGCAGCAGCTCCGCCCCATTCGGCGGCACCATCGTATCCGGGGAACAGCAGGGTGCCTTCGCGACTGGGCGGTGCCCATTGCTCTTTCCGGTAGTTTTTAAATCCCTGCAGTATTTTTTCCCGGTCAGCGATCCATTCGGGTATGTCGGCCTCTGTGAGCGACGTGCTCATGCGCGCGAAGGGAGCCGGTTTGACAGGTATGGGCTGTGTGGGCCAGGTAATCTCTCCGGGCAGATCGGAAGGGGGAACAGGTATTTCATTAATATCGGAAGGGGGAACAGGTATTTCATTAATATCAAAAAGCGATTCACCGGTTTCGCGGTTGAACACGAAAACATATCCCTGTTTGGTTACCTGTGCCACTGCATCTACCCGGCGTCCGTTGCGGGTAAGGGTTATCAGGTTCGGGGGCGCCGGCAGGTCTCTGTCCCAGATGTCGTGATGTACAAACTGGTAGTGCCATATTCTTTTGCCTGTCCGGGCATCGAGTGCCAGCAGACAGTCGGAAAACAGATTTTCTCCCGGCCGGTTTCCGCCGTAAAAGTCATAAGCTGCCGAGCCGGTTGGGACAAAAAGAATACCCCGCTTCCGGTCAACCGACATCCCCGACCAGTTGTTGGCGGCACCTACATAGGTATTTTGCCAGGCATCTTCCGGGAATGTCTCATATCCGAATTCGCCGGGCCAGGGTATGGTGTGAAATACCCAGGCCAGTTCGCCGGTACGCACGTTGAAGGCGCGTATATCTCCGGGTGCGGCATCTGAGGCCTCCGAGAGCCTGACAGTCATGATAATCAGGTCTTAAAAGATGGTACCCGGGGTGTTTGAGTTGATATACTTGCCTGCTAATCCGAGGTGCAGGTCAATATACCCGCCATTCCCGAATGATGAAACGGGTGTGCCTTTCAGGGCATCAATGGCATACAGGCGCGGTCCGATGGTATGGAAAATTCTTTTTTCACGCCCGTCGGTCCAGTATGCCACGCCGCGTCCTGTATTGTGCGACTCAATCAGCGGATCTCCGAAACGCCATATTTCCTCCCCGGTAGCTGCATTCAGGGCAAAAACCTGTACTGACGGGGTGATCCCGTACAGGATGCCGTCCACCATAACCGGGTTGGTCTGTACCTGACCGGAATCGGGCATGGAGTATGTCCAGGCTATTTCCAGTTGGTGCACATTTTCGGGGGTTATCTGCGAGAGGGTGGAGTAGTGGTTCCTGTCCGGACCGCCCAGATACTCGGACCAGCCTTCATACGTACCGCGCGCGCAGGAGGCTGCCAGTATGCAGAGTATCAAAGCAGATTTCAGATAAGTACGCATGCTTCGGGTTTATTTTTTTGTTGAAAGTGTCTTTTTCCGCTCCTGCAGCATGATCCTTCCGAGTTTTGCCAGAAAAGGGAAGCCCGTCTGATCATAGTCGTATTTATCATCGTTGAAAATACCATCCCTGTTGCAGAGAATAGTGGCAGCGAGCATGAATTCGGCGCCCGTCTCGGTGTCGTGTATGTACGCTACATCTGTCAGGGTGCCGTATGCTTCTCCAACTTTATTGTAGATGTGTATTTTCCCGTCGCGCTGTTCTTTCCCGTCGCCGTACAGGAAAAATTTGACATAGCCGTCGTAGTAGGTGCTTGTATCGTATTTCGGGTAATCGCACTCCCGGGGGAAAATACGTATGTAGTGACGTAAAAACTGATAGTCATCCGGTGTCAGGTCAAAGCGATGAACGGGATCAACGAGTTCCGGAAACATAACGGCCTTGAGCATCAGGTTCATGTCGCTGAGTGAGAACCAGTTTTTTTTGCTCATATCAAACGGCGTGAGTACCAGACTGTCCTGTGCGTTATAGTACCCCCGGCCTTTGGTGGTACTGTGTTGCGTGTTGGTCCAGATATTGTCGTCGTAGAGTTCGTCCTGCTGATATATACCACCAGATTCATCGTAAAAAGTCATCAGGGTGGTGTACCGGTTGTCGCGGCCGGGGTAGTTGAAGCGGTGAACGATACCGGTGTTTGAGTATCCTTTTTCTTTGAGGGTTGTATTAATGTATTCCCTTCCGAGGAACTCAAACAGGTGGTTGTAGGCCAGATTGTCGCTCACGACGAATATCTGTCGTATGTCATGTGCAATAGTGGGCATTCCGCCGGGCGCTCCGGGGTCTTCAGTATATGTCTGTTGCCAGGGGCGCAGCGAATCCAGTCTGTAGGGAGCATCCTTTGAGAGAAGGGGATATTCTTTTTGAAGTCGGTTGATTTTCTCCAGTGCGAGCAGTGCCAGCGGCATTTTGACCATACTGGCCGGATAGAAATACCGGGTGCTGTCCACATTGTGACGCCACTCCCGCAAGCGCGGGCGACCCGACCTGTCGCGCTGTATTTCTGTATAAATAATCTGAACCTCGTAAATGTCGGGGTGGAGCAGGATGCTGTCAAAGTCGGCGGCATGGGTACGCAGGGCGTGCTCCAGCGGATTTTCTGTGCTCGTGCCGGTCTGCGATATTTTTTTACTGCAAGAAAGAAGTGTTGTTGCCAGTGTCAGGCAAAAAAAGGCGTACGTGAGTTTCATATCTGTACAGAAAGTTCAATCCTGCACGCCAAGGTATGAAGTCTATCGGAAAAAGTCCTTCAGATTTGTTCCGATACCAATGTGTGCCACGCCGCCTGCCAGGTGATACGATGCGTATCCGAAATCAATGCGGAATCTTTTCACTTTTATCCCGATGCCGCCTGAAAAGCCCGCCAGGCTGCGGTAGTTTCTGACTGTAAGCTCCCGTTTACGGAGGTGATTATAGCCGAAACGCATCCGGAATCCCTCGTTTTTACCGAGCAAAAACTCGCCATTGAATATCAGGTGCCGGAACAGGTTGTCCATTGTATTGCCAAATCTGTTTTCCGTTGGCTGGTCTCCTCCGATAATCAGTATGTCACTGTCCTGCAGGTCCGGATCGTCGTAACGGATATCCCACTCGTGCAGGTGATGTGCCACCACGCCGAATCGGAATGGCAGGTGCTTCAGTCGCTGCGTGACGGAGATTTGTATATCAAAGGGTAGTGGCTCCTGTATGCCGCTGTAGGTGGTTACCTGTGTTCCGGCGTTTTTGATGGTCAGGGCTGCCGAGAAACGACTGGCTGTGTCGGAATACAATAGTCCGGCATCGGCCATCAGGGCGGAGGACTGATATACGTCGAGCGTGGAAACGGCGAAACGGAGGTTCAGGCCGAGCGA
>JAJTFM010000124.1 GCA_021298575.1 Saprospiraceae bacterium
CCTGAATCGGGGAAAAATGAAACTTAACATGACAAAAACAATCATACAATGGGCCGTGGCGGCACTGCTGACAGCGCCTTTGAGCCTTTCGGGGCAAGTAGTAGTGGGTGGTGAAACACCCGACCCTTCTGCCGTACTGGATGTGCAAAGTACAGATCAGGGTGTGTTACTGCCTCGACTGACTACTGTACAGCGGGATGCTATCCTGAATCCGGCCATGGGCCTGACGATATTCAACAGCACCACCAACTGTCTGGAGGTCAATATGGGTACGCCTGCGGTGCCCGACTGGGTGCGTCTGAAGTGCCGGTCGGCTGTTGTACAAACACTGGATTGCAATAGTGCGGTAGTTTCCGGAACGCTGTATGCGGGTGTGAGTGCATCCGGCGTGAGCGTCAACGTACCCTATACGGGCGGCAATGGTGCCGTTTATGATGCACAGTCGGTGGCCTCCACGGGGGTTACAGGCCTCACCGCTGCACTGAGTGCGGGCAGTTTGGCCAGCGGGGCGGGTACGCTCACCTGGTCCATCACGGGTACGCCTGCCAGCGGCGGCACTGCCAGTTTTGCGCTGAGTATCGGCGGACAGACCTGCACGATTAATATGGCAGTTACATATCTCTGCCGTGCCAAAGTGAACGCTACGGACTACAAGAACTTTATGTGCTATAACCTCGGCGCTACCAACACCAGTACCGATCCGTTTACCCCGACCTGGGAGATCAACGGCGACTACTGGCAATGGGGGCGCAAGGATTATGCTGCTGCGGGGCCGACTGGTCCGGGTACAAGTCAAGCCAATGACGGTGCTGTCAGCGGCTGGAATAAGACCTTAGCCCCGAACGGCTCCTGGGCCGATGGTTCCAAAACGGCCAATGACCCTTGTCCTGTCGGGTACAGGGTGCCGACGAGGGCACAGTGGGATGGTGTGATAACCTATAATACCCGTACCAATGTTGGCTCCTTCAGCGTTTCCGCTACCAACTACGGAGCGGGTCAAAAGTTCGGAGATCAGCTGATGCTTCCGGCGGCCGGCCTCAGGCACTACGGCAATGGTGCGTTGAACTACCGTGGCGGCAGCGGCTACTACTGGAGCAGTACGGAGGACGGCGATAGCAGCGCTTGGTACATGAGCTTCGTTGGTGTCGCCTACACGGACGGCTACTACCGTACACTCGGGCTTTCTGTCCGCTGTGTCGCAGAATAATCCGTCTATTTGTCTATTTGACTATTTAATTTTTTTTCATTCAATATTCCGAAATCGGGATAAAATGGATAAGAACATGACAAAAACAATCATACAATGGGCCATGGCGGTACTGCTGACAGCGCCTTTGAGCCTTTCGGGGCAGGTAGTAGTGGGTGGTGAAACACCCGACCCTTCGGCCATACTGGATATACAGAGTACCGACAAAGGTTTTCTGTGGCCCCGTCTGAGTACCACCGAACGAAATTCGTTAGGCAGTCCTGCCAAGGGACTGCTCATCTTGAATACTAACACCCTTTGTATTGAAATAAATCAGGGTACCCCTTCTGCTCCCCGATGGGAGCGGGTTAAATGCAGGGCAGGCGCCATTGGCGGACTGGACTGTGGGAATGCTTCGGTTTCGGGGCCGGCGATTACTGTGCCATATACAGGCGGCAACGGCGGGGTATATGATTCGCACAGTGTTTCATCTTCAGGTATTACCGGACTGTCGGCTACGCTCCCTGCGGGCAACTATGCTGATGGCGCCGGCAGCCTGTTGTGGACGGTATCGGGCGTTCCGTCTGGTCTGGGAACAGCCAATTTCAGTCTGTCATCCGGCGGGTACACCTGCAGTGTGCCGTTCACCGTGGTGGCAGGTACCATTTCGGCACTCGATTGCTCCGGTGCCACCGTAACCGGTGCACTTACTTCCGGTCTGGCGGCCTCGGGCGTGAGCGCGAGCGTACCTTATACCGGTGGTAATGGCGGGTTTCACAGCGGACAAACGGTGACCTCCACCGGGCTTACGGGCCTGACGGCCACGCTGAGCGCGGGCAATTTCGGCAGTGGCGCAGGCAACCTGACGTATATTATCGCAGGCACGCCTGCCAGCGGCGGTACTGCCAGTTTTGTGCTGAATATTGGCGGGCAGACTTGTACGCTGGATATCTGTGTGAATTATGTCTGTCGTGCCAAAGTGAACGCTACCGATTACAGAGACTTTATGTGCCACAATCTGGGTGCTGCCAACACTTGTGCTGATCCGTTTACCCCGAGCTGGGAGATCAATGGTGGATATTGGCAATGGGGCCGATCGGCAGAAGCTGCTGCGGGTCCTACAGCTACTAATGCGAAAAGCGGCGCTGTCAGCGGCTGGAATACAACCAGTGCTGCGAATGGTTCCTGGGCCGATGGTTCCAAAACAGCCAGTGACCCTTGTCCAAACAGGTACCGGGTGCCCACCAAAGCGCAGTGGGACGGTGTAATAGCCAACAATACCCAAACCAGTGTGGGCTCCTTCAGCGATTCCGCTACCAACTACGGAGCGGGTGTAAAGTTCGGAGATCAGCTGATGCTTCCGGCGGCTGGCTACAGGGTCAACGGCAATGGTGCGTTGGACGACCGTGGCCTTTACGGCATCTACTGGAGCAGTACAGAGAACGGCGATAGCAACGCGTGGATCCTGGGCTTCGGTAATAGTGACGCCGGCACGTACAGCTACTACCGTGCATTCGGGCTCTCTGTCCGCTGTGTCGCAGAATAATCCGTCTGTTTGTCTGTTCGAACAATCGCTGATTCCGACTTTTTTTTTGCGAAGCGGTTTTTAACTGTTACTTTTACTGTCATGATTCGTTATTTATCTTTAGTTGTCATGATACTGCTGCTCGGCGGTGTACCAGCCATCGGTCAGTCCGATTATCTGGCGAGAATAAAGAAAGCCGCCGTTTTGGTTCCGGACAAGGCCGTGCATGCCGATTCGGTTCTCAGTGTGATACTGGAAGAAGTAAGAGCGCTGCAGCCTCCCAATGATTCATTGCTCGTGCTGACCTGTTTCATTCTGGGGAAAAACAACCTGTATCAGGGTAAACTCAATCTGGCACTCAACTACTTCGACAAGTCGCTTTTTCACAATCAGAGAAATATTATTCCGAAAGAAAATATGTCCTGTCTGGCAAACAAGGCTGTTATTTACCAGAATCAGTACAGGTTTAATGAGGCGCTGCGAGCCTTCGAGCAAGCACTTGTATACGCCGAGCAGAGCAGAGACTCTTCCGCCATTGTTGATTTATGGCTCAATCTGGGTGTGATCAGTCAACGGATGAACGACATTGACCGGGCAGTTGAAATACTGGATAACGTCTACAATTTTTATCAGTCAAGGCGCGATACAATGCGGATAGCCAACGTCCTCAATAATATCGCCACCTGCTATTACCCGAACAATCTGCCGGCTGCCGAAAAAAATCTGAAAAAATCACTGGAGCTCAGCCGGCAGATACATAAGGATTACTACGTTACACTTACTTCCAATAATCTGGCCGAGGTAGAAACGAGACAGAAGAATTACGCAGAAGCCAGGCTGCTCCTGAAAGAAAATATCAGTCTGTGCGAGCAAAAAGGGTACCTGGAAGCGCTCTCGGTTGCACACCGGCTTGTGGGGCTGTGTGAAATTGAATCAGGGGGAAACCTCGGGACTGCTGCATCAAGCCTCGAAAAATCGCGGGAGCTGGCTCTGAAAACCGGCAGAACAGATTATCAGCGCGATATCAGGGAAGCCGAAATATTACTGCAGGCCCGTACGGGAAATTTTGAGGGTGTTAAAAAGATGCTGGAAGCGTATAAAATACTGAATGATGAATCGGCCCAGAAAAACGCCCGGATAGTCAATGCCGAATTCCAGACCATACACGAAGTAAAACAAATAACACAGCAAAAAAATGTGCTTCAGGAAGGAATTACGCTTAAAAACAGGCAACTGTTGCTTTCGCTGTTCGCACTGCTGTTGGCAACCCTGGCTGTTGGCATCATCGCATTTCAGTATGTACGAATAAAAAGGGCTATGAAAACCATGTACCGGATGAATCTGGAAATAGCCAACAGTGCGCTTATTCCCGGAGAAGGTATTATTTCATTTGACGACCAGCCTCCCGTTGAGCAACCTGACGACGATGAAAATCAGTCTGAAAACAAGGGGATATTTTTGACAAACCTGTATGCTGAAATAGTCAGGCGAATCGGTAATGGAAAACTTTACCTCGATCCGATGTTCTCCCAGCAGAATCTGTGCGATAATATGAACAGAAGTCAGCGCTATGTTTCCCTGGCCTTGAGCGAGGTTGGCAAAATCTCTTTCCCGAATCTGGTCAACAACTTCCGGATCAACGAGGCGAGAAGGCTTATCGCCGATAACCCCGACATCACGGTCATCGAACTGATGGAAAAAACCGGTTTCGGTAGCCGGCAAAGTTTCAACCGCCATTTCAAGGTAGCTACCGGTTTTACGCCGTCGGAGTATCAGCAAAGGGCCAGAGAGGCTCAAAATCAATCGTTACAATAGGCATAGAGAGTTAACCGCAGAGGAGTTAACCGCAACGAAAACAATATGCTGACCGACAAGAGATGATGTACAACTCAGAGAAGTAATCTCGGTTATTTTTCGGTTCTTTGATGCCGGATTCCTACCGTTCGGAGTCCGGCATCTCTTTTTAAGCAATATGAAGAAGTTATTTACCATTCTGCTTTCATTTCTCATCGTACAGGTGGCCACCGCACAGCCCGCCAGACGTTACCAAAACGATCCGTTCCTGGATTCACTTTCACTCCACACATTCCGGTTTTTCTGGGACCTCGGCAATACCGACAACGCCCAGATACCCGACCGCTGGCCTACCGACAATTTCTCCAGTATTGCCGCCACCGGTTTCGGACTCACCAGCTACGTGGTGGGCGTGGAAAAGGGATATATCACCCGGAAACAGGCGGCAGAGCGCGTACTGCGCACCCTGCGCGTCCTGAATGAACTGCCCAAAGGTCCGCAAATGACCGATGTATCGGGATATAAAGGCTTTTTCTACCACTTTCTGGTACAAAAAACAGGCCTGCGCTTCCAGAACGTGGAGCTTTCCACCATTGATACCGGTCTGCTCATGGCGGGTATTCTCGTGTGCATGACCTACTTTGATGCTGAAGACGGACAGGAGAAAGCCATACGCGAGCTGGCCGACAAACTGTACCGGGAAGTAGAGTGGGACTGGGCCATGAACGGTCAGAAGACCATGAGCATGGGCTGGTTTCCGGATAAAGGTTTCCTGGATGCCAGCTGGCGCGGTTATAACGAGGCCATGGTATTGCTCGTAATGGCCATGGGTTCGCCGACGCACCCCATCGGCGCAGAAGCCTGGGATGCCTGGACAGCATCCTACCAGTGGAAAAAACACCAGGGAATGGAGTATGTGAACTTCGGTCCGCTGTTTGGACACCAGTATTCGCATTGCTACATTGACTTCCGCGGAATACAGGACAAGTATATGCGTGCGAAGGGAATTGACTATTTTGAAAACTCCCGGAGAGCTACCCTGGCCAACTGGAAGCACTGTGTGCAGAATCCCGGCGGATTTGACGAGTACGGTGAAAAAATGTGGGGCCTCACCGCCTGTGATGGTCCGGGCAACAAAGACAAATGGGATCCAAATACCCATTTCATGGATTACAGTGCGCGTGGTGTGGGTTATACCTATCTGGAAGACGACGGTACTATTGCACCCACGGCTGCGGGGGGCTCCATCCCGTTTGCACCCAAAATCTGTATCGAGGCGCTGCGAAATATGAAAGAAAAATACCCGCGTACCTACCGGAAATACGGATTTATAGATGCCTTTAACTTCAGTTTCCTGTATGAAAACGGCGACAAGGGCTGGTACGATATTGACCAGCTTGGAATAGACCAGGGGCCGATCCTGATACAGCTGGCCAATTATCAGGACGATACCGTATGGAAAATCCTGAGAAAGAATCCTTACATCGTGTCCGGACTGAAAAAAGCCGGCTTTACCGGAGGCTGGCTGGGCAATTGATATGATGGTAACTGTTATTACATTCGGCACACCGGAGTACGACGAGGCCGTTGCGCTCCGGTACGAGATACTGCGCAGGCCGCTCGGACTGAGTTTCACCCCCGAACAACTCGCAGAGGAGTGGGACCAGATACATATAGCCGCTTTTGAGCCGGGAGGCAGGATGGCTGGCTATCTGAACCTGACTCCATATACCGACGGACAGGTCAAGATGCGGCAGGTGGCCGTTGCTGAAACGAAACAGGGCAGGGGAGTGGGCACTGCCATGGTTGCCTTTTCGGAAGAAGTGGCCCGTGAGAAGGGGTTCTCAACAATGGTACTGCATGCGCGCAAGACGGCGGTGCCATTTTACCTCCGGCTCGGATACACGCAGGAGGGCGATGAATTCGAGGAAGTGACCATTCCGCACTATAAAATGTATAAAGTGCTGGATAATAAATAGTTATATGCGTATTCACATACTTGGAGCGCCTGGCGCCGGCGTAACCACTCTGGGCCGGCAGCTGGCAGAGCACCTGAATATACCCCGTTTTGATACCGACGATTACCACTGGTTTACCGACGATCCGCTGCCATATCGGAGGCGCAGAAACCCTGATCATCGCCGGAAATTGTTGTCGGCGGATCTGGAGGCGCACGACAGCTGGGTGTTGAGCGGCTCCCTGTGTGGCTGGGGCGATTGCTATATCCCCCTGTTTGACCGGGTAATCTGGCTGTGGCTACCTGCGGATGTGCGCGTTGCGCGCATACACGAGCGCGAGCGAGCGCGCTACGGGCCCGACCGGATTACTCCCGGTGGCGACCTGCATTCTGTTTTCGAGAAATTTATTGCCTGGGCTGCTGCTTACGATGATCCGGGAGGCCATATCAGGAGCCGGGAGGCCGAGCTGGAGTGGCTTGGGCGGCTTGAATGTCCGGTGTACAGGTATGAGGAGCAGGTAACAGCAGAAATGATTGTCGGGCTGTATGGAATGAACCGGGTTCATTAGCAGCAACCGTCAACACGTCATACTACTCCTCGTTTTGTTGGGGATATCATATAAATTCAGGGTATTTGCGTGATTTATGATAAAAAATTGCGAGTTTTGGGATATTGTTCCGATTATGGTATATCAAAAATTATACAGAGGGTATCAGACAGCTACATATTTGCATCATTGAATGACCGGGCACGCTGACAGTAATATTGTCGCTGCACTGTCTTCACAGTCTCACTGTAACTACAGACACTACGGATTCGGAATTCAGTTCCACACAGTTCTGAAACAGGTCACCACCTGCTTCGGCCCTGCCCGTTGTGTCTTGTCGGTACAGC
>JAJTFM010000017.1:0-4710 GCA_021298575.1 Saprospiraceae bacterium
GTTGTTTCCGCGGATAGTGATACGGCTGGAGCTGCCCACACCGCCTGCGGCGCGTGTGATCTGCAGACCAGCCACCCTGCCGCTCAGCGAGTTGGCGATGTTGGTCTCGCGTGCCAGTGCCAGATTTTCTCCGCTCACATTCTGCGCGGAGTAACCAAGTGCTTTCTTCTCACGCTTGATACCAAGAGCTGTTACTGTTACCTCCTGCAGGTTGCTGGAACCGGGTTCAAGAGATACCTGTACACTCGATTTGCCATCAACGGAAACTTCCTGCGCCGCATAGCCGGTATAGGAGATCACAATTTTCCCGCTTTGAGGGGCGTTCATTTTGAAACCGCCATTCAGATCGGTTGTGGTGCCATCGGCGGCCCCTACGGCCCGCACGGTTGCACCCACTACTGGCTGGCCGTTCTCATCGTTTACTGTGCCTGTCAGAGTACCCTGGGCCATCAACCCGAAGGAACTCAACAGAACCAGCACCACGATGTGCAGCGCATGCTTGCTGAGTTGATTGAACTTCATAAAAATTAGTTTAGGTTTGGTGATAAAATGAATGGCTTTGAGGCTATAACTTGGCCTGATCAAATGTATACGCAACAGCGGATCCATCTGACAGAGGTGTTGACAGTAACTTGAAATGGAGAAAATACGGAGCAAATGACTCCGACTGGCCCGACATACGGGCGTCAAATATGGAAAAAAACAGAAGATTCTGCTGAAATCGCATAGTCAGCTGCAGATTAAATGATTGATCCGGGATATACCGGTTCCGCAGGAATACAGAGTTGATTTTCATACCCGCCCGACAGCCCGACTGTACAGAACTGCCTTTTGACGGCCTAAATGTAGAACGCCACTCCAATACTATGTGTAAACAAATGGAATTTTTTATCAAAAAATCAGGGTGTTGGAATTTTGGTTTGGAAAATAAGGGTTTTGATGTTTAATAATTTTGTTTTTGCTATTTTGAGTGGCAAGGTTCTGAGAAAATACGGGAATAATGTGCTATTCGAATGGGCCGGGCATATTTTATGTGGCTGATTGCCTCCGTAATATGTGAATATAGAGGTCTGCTTTTCCCCTCCACCAAAAACGCCTGCCTGAACAAGCTCTTACTGTTCATTCTCGGGTTAATTAATTTCAGCGCTTTTCGCAATTTGGAACGATTTTTGATAGGATTTTTTTGTCTATCACCTCAAATCACGGACAGGGTGAATTTCGGTCGGCGATATCAACCACGTTCAATAGTTGCCACACAGGTCTCGTACTTTTAATCTGTGTTTTTTTTAGAAAAAAAAACGCCGGAACTGTACAATTCCAGTGCTTTTTAATACCTTTGGCCCTGCACAGTGTGATTTCAGGCAGCCAACTCGCGGTATAGCACATTCATTAGTGTGTAACCGTTTGATTGTCAGTTTTTTAATCTTTTTTCATTGTGCGTTCCCGATTTTTATTTAATCAGGCGGATTTGCATTCGCCAGTTTTTTTTTAATAATGTCGAATAGCATGAAAGGCATTTGCAGAGGTTCAGGTGCTTTTTTAACTCGTCATGAAAAGAAAATGTTCGCATGAATTCACGCCATACACTGGCAGTTTTGTTTTCCGGCTCACCCGCTAACGGGCGGGCTGTTTCTGCATTACACAAGCCGGTGTCATCGTGTTATTCCAGCAGCCATTTCATAAACGGCAAACAGTCAATATGAAAAATTTTACTATGCAGTATTCTTCTTCTTCGCGCCTCACTGTGAGCGTGTTATCAGTTTTCCTCTCGTTCTTCGTTTTTCTGGGTGCCAGTTCAGCGAACACACCGACTGGGGTCTCCTCTTCCGTGTTACTCACTGGTACAACCTATTATGTGAATGATGCGACGGGAAATGATAACAACCCCGGCACATTGGCCCTCCCATTCAAGACTATTCAGATTGCCATCTTGGAGGCCTCTTCCGGTGATGCCATCCAGGTTGCTTCCGGTACCTACACAGGGCCAATCACGGTAAACAAGAAACTGGATATTAATGGTGACGGCATTGGCTCCACCATCGTTCAGGCATCTGGCGGTACTGCATTCACTTATATGGCTGCCGGCTCTGGTTCGGGTGCTTCCGACCGCGCCAAACTCCGTAACATGACAATCAGCGGATCCGGAAAGGGTGTTCGTGCGGATCAGCTCGTCAATTACTTTACCATAGAAAATGTAAAGTTCGATGGCTGTACCACATATGGTATCCATATTAACAACACATCAGGTTCTATGAGTGATTGGGCGATAACCGGTTGTGAATTCAGTGCCAACGGCACCGGTATATATGGTTCCACTGCGTCAGGCATCAATGGAATATCCATTACTGGCTGTATGTTCTCTGATCAGGTGAACTCGGGTATATACATCGGGCAAAGTTCGTCAACACCGGGTACATGGGGCAACGTAACCATAAGTGGTTGTACATTCTCCGATAACGGTGTGTCCGGTGGCAGCGGCAACGGAGCTATATACGCTGAAAAGATTTCAGGAGCTACTATCACTGGTAACGTTATGACGGATAACGGAAATGCTTCCAATCCGCGTGGTATCAGCATCAACCTGAAATACGGTTCTTATAGCAGTGTTGTTATCAGTGACAACACCATTGCCGAAACCCGCGCTATTCAGACTAATGGCTACGGTATCAATGTACAGGCGCGTAATGAGTCTCCTGACTATAATTCTCAGCCGGCATCACTTTCCGGACTTGATATATCCAATAACAATGTAACCGGTTTTGCGGGTGGTATTGTTATTCACAATGCTGTTGACTGGGCCTCCACTACAATCAATAACAATGCCGTTGTCAACTGCACGCAGGGTATCGGAGCAGTAATCTATCCTTCTGGAAATACTGTCAATTCTTCTGCTACACTGAACGTACACGATAACTCCATCACTGGAGCCACCTATACTGTATTGAACGGCTCCACCAATGGCGCTTCAATTGATGCGGAATGTAACTGGCACGGAATCGCTACTTGTGCCGGAGTTGATGGCCTGGTTGCTGCTTCTCCCGATGTTTGCCCTCCCTATGGAACGGCTGGACCGGTTGATTACACCAACTGGCTCTCCAGTGGTACTGATAATGATGGCTCAGCTGCCGGCTTCGTACCCGTACCTGGTACATGCACTGGCGGTCCCAGCACAACTCCTACCATTACTATCACAGAAACTTCAGGTGTTTCCAATGACGGTACTGTCTGTAACGGATCGTCAGCAACCCTTACTGCAAGCTCTGGTTCTTTATACCTATGGAATACAGGTGCTACCACAGCTGCTATCGTGGTTGCCCCGGCTACCAATACAACGTATTCAGTAACTGTTACCAACGCTTTCAGTTGCGCCGAGAGTAATACCAGTTCAATTACGGTCATCAATGCGCCGACATTGACGGCAGTATCTCCGATTTCTGGTTCTATTGGTGCTACAATTACGCTCACCGGTACAAACTTCACCGGTGCCAGTCAGGTAAAACTGAATGGCGTAACTTCTACATACACAGTAGTCAGTCCTACACAAATAGATGCCACTCTGCCATTCGGAGGTACTATCCTGAATGCAAGTGTAACAACTTCTTGCGGAACTGCCAATATTTCCACTGGTGCTCTCGTAATAAACTCGTTCAGCCCAACCAGCGGTGCTCCGGGTACTATCATCACTGTCTCTGGTGCCAATATGAACGGGGTTACTTCTGTAACAATCAACGGTGTTTCTCAGCTCATTCTTGCCAACACGTCCAACTCTGTGACTATTTTCCTGATGCCCGGTACAACTACTAACAAAATTGTAGTAACAACCAGCACAGGAATGGCTACCTCATCAGGTACATTCACGGTCACTGCTACGCCGGTTCCTCAGGTTCAACAGGGAACAAAGCGTGTAGGTACCGGCGCGACTGCCATCTCTCTTCAGGGACAATCAGTAGCCGTAAGTGCTGACGGCAATACTGCTGTTATTGGCGCCCCCAACGACAATTCAAACGTAGGTGGAGCCTGGATTTTCGTCCGCAGTGGTACCACCTGGACTCAACAGGGAGGCAAGCTGGTGGGTACCGGGGCATCCGGCGCAGCCAAGCAAGGATTTTCCGTGGCTATCAGCGCCGATGGCAACACAGTAGCAATCGGTGGTAACCTCGATAATCTCGCCAATGGTGCCGTGTGGGTTTTCAATCGTACCGGTATCACCTGGTCACAACAGGGTAGCAAACTCGTGGGTACCGGCAACACCGGATATGCTCAACAGGGTTCTTCACTCAGCATGAGTGCAGACGGTAATACACTCGCCGTCGGTGGTGTTGGCGATAACTCCTATGCAGGTGCTGCCTGGGTATTCTCCCGTGTCGGTGGCGTTTGGGGTCAACAAGGTCCTAAACTGGTTGGTACTACCGGCTCTATCGGTAACGCTCGCCAGGGCTGTTCTGTTTCACTTAGCTCTGACGGTAACTACCTTATTTCCGGTGGTTACAATAATAATACAAGACAAGGTGCATCCTGGGTTTTCAATCGTGTAAGTAACGTATGGACTGAGCAGGCTCAACTTTTGGGTACCGGCGGTGTTGCCAGTCCTTATCAGGGTTATGCTGTTGCAATTAGTGCAGACGGAACTACCGCTATCGTGGGCGGACCTAACGATGTATCAACACTCACCGGTGCAGTCTGGATTTTCACGCGCAGCGGTTCCTCCTG